>NZ_JBFAXR010000219.1:0-7360 GCF_040680895.1 Streptomyces sp. NPDC051940
GGAAGGACGAACCCCAGCGCACGCCCTCGGCGAGGAAGTACCGCGTGCGCGAGAAGGGCACCCGGTGCGACACCAGTCCGGCCACGAAGGCCGACGGAGTCGCCGGCCCCTCGGCCGGAATCGCGCCGCTGGTCGACCGCACCCACCGCTTGTCGTCGCTGGTGGCGCTGACGGTGGTGTGGACCTTCGCGAAGTCCCGGCCCCGCGGGTGCAGTTCCACGCCGTCGTGCAGCCGCCCGCGCCGGAAGCCGGCCAGCTGGTACTCGACCGGGCTGTCGGCGAAGTCGCCCGTCCCGGGATCGGCGAAGACCCCGTGGACGTAGCTGACGAGGTCGTCCTCCCGGGGCGTCGCCTCCCCGAGGTGCCCGGAGTACAGCGCGCTGGAGTCCTCGCCGCCCATCGTGTAGCTGACGGTGTCGTTCGGGGGCGCGCCCCGGCCGAGCTTCAGGAGGGCGCTGAGATCGTGCTCCAGGAGGCGCACCGAGTCGTCGGGCGCGCTCATGACGAGCGGTTTCGCCTTCCCGGCGTCCAGCGTCACCGACGTGTCGGCCGCCACGTGCAGGACCGGCTGCATGAGCAGCGTCAGCCCGTCCCGGCCGTCGACGCTGCTGTAGGCGCCGAGGCTGTAGTCGCCGGGAGGCACCCGGAAGGTGGTGACCTCCTGCGAACCGCCCTCCGCGAAGAGGCACGACGAATCGTCCGGGCAATCGCCGATCCGGTCCAGGTAGACGACGTGGCTGCCGGGTGTGGCGCCGTCCCGGCCGAGGTGGCGCAGCGTCAGGTCGTAGCGCTCGTCCTCCTTGACCACCCCGACGGGCGTGCTCACCCGCGTCTGCCCCGCGACCGCCAGCAGTTGCCCGCTGTAGGAGCCGGGTGCGACGGACGGCGAGGCCGTGTCCGCGGTGACGGTCACCTCGGCGCTGCCGCCGGCGGGAACCGTGAGACGGGTCGTACTGAGGCGGAGCAGACCGTCCGGCGCCCGGGACCCGACGCCGTCCACCGCCTCGAGAGCGAGGTCGAGGGTGACGTCGGCCGCGCCGGTGTTGCGGTAGCCGACCGTGCGGGCCGGCAGGCCGTCGTCCTCGTGCGGCCAGCGGGCGATCCCGAAGCCCGCCGCCGGCGGGGAGGCCGTGACCTCCTGGGTGACGGCCCGGGCGGCGTCGACGCGGCCGGCGCCCTGGTCGAAGCCCGCGACGCCGGGAGCGGGCGCGGCGGACCCCATCAGTGCGGACTTCAGCCGGGCGGCGTCCCAGTCCGGGTGCTCCTGCAGCAGCAGGGCCGCTGTTCCGGCGACGTGGGGCGTCGCCATCGACGTGCCCGAGAGCGCGACGTACGGACCGTCCGCGTCACCGCCTTGTGTGCCCCCCGCGCCCTCCCCGTCGCCGTCGTGCGTACCGGCGGCGCGGGCCGCCACGATGTCCGTGCCCGGCGCCGTGAGGTCGGGCTTCAGGGCGTGGTCGCCGACGCGCGGGCCGCGGCTGGAGAACCCGGCGAGCGAGTCGTCCCGGTCCACCGCTCCGACGGTCAGCGCGGCGTCCGCCGATCCGGGCGAGTCGACGCCCTGGGCCGTGCCGTTGTTGCCGGCCGCCACCACGAACAGGGTGCCGTACCGCCGGCTGAGGTCGTCGACCGCCTGCTCCAGCGGGTCGGTGCCCGGCCAGTCCTGGCTGCCGAGGCTCATGTTGACGACCGGCGCCCGCTTGGTCGCCGCGGCCCACTCCATGGCGGCCAGCACCGCGTCGTCGTAGCAGGACCCCTCGGCGTCGCACGCCTTGGCGTCCAGCAGCCGTACGTCGGGGGCGATGCCCCGGTAGCGTCCGCCGGACGCCGCTCCGGTGCCGCCGACGACGGAGGCGACGTGGGTGCCGTGGCCGTTGTGGTCGCCCGCCTCCTCGCCGGTGAAGTTCGCCGCGTCCGCGACCTTCCCCGCCAGATCGGGGTGCGTCGTGTCGATGCCGGAGTCGATGACCGCCACGGTGACCTGCTTGCCGGTCCGACCCAGCTGCCAGGCCGCCGGCGCGCCGATCTGCGCGGCGCTGCGGTCCAGGACCGCTTTGCGCTTCCCGCTCAGCCACACCCCGGCGATGTCCGGGTCGAGCCGGCGGTCGAGCGGGGCCCTGCTGGTGGTGACCGCGTTCCAGAAGCCGGCGGCGCCGTGCTTGGACACGGACACGGCCGAGGCCCTGAGGCCGGGCAGCCGCCGGGTCGTCCGCGCCCCCGCGGGCGCCTTCCCGGGCGGATCGTGCCGGTAGCGGACGATGAGGGGCGTGTCGGCCCGGCGCGGGTCGTCGTAGCCGAGCCGCGCCAGCTCCGTCACGTCGAACAGCCGCGCGTCGAGCCGTCCCGAACCGACGAGCCCCGCCGCGTCGGCGGGGACCACCCGCAGGTGTCCGCCGTCATGGCTGATCCGGAACGCGTACGCGCCGCGCCCCGGGGCCGGGATGATCACCGGCCGCTCCGTCCCGGCCGGGAGCTCCACCCGGTCGCCGGTGATCAGGGTGACCGAGGTGGCCGTCCCGCCCGCACCGGGCGCGGGCGGCCGTGCGTCCGCCGTCGTGGCTCCGGCGGTCGGGCCCGGTACGGCTGCCAGGGCGATCCCGGCGGCGATGACACCCGCGGATGCTCTGCTGAGCATCGCCATCTGCTTCCCTTCCCTTGCTGTCGAGTTGGGGGGCGCCGACGACCGTAGGGGCGTACCTGTGAAGCACCGATGAAGAACTGATCCGGAACCCGTGACCTCCGCGCGGAGCGGGAACGACGGAGCCCCGTCCCCCGCCCGGAGAGGGTGGGCGGGGAGACGGGGCTCCGGTCTGCGGGGGCCTGTTCAGCCCGTGACGGGTGCCAGCCGGTCGACGATGCCGGGGTGGCCGTCCATCCAGTGGCGGGCGGACTCCTTCTCGTTGCCCTGGCCGCCGTCGATGATCTCGGCCTCGAGCGAGGCGAGTTCCTCCTCCGACAGCTTGAAGTGCTTCAGCCAGCCGTGGAACTCCGGGAAGTCCGCGGCGAAGTCCTTCTTGCCGACCGTGTGGATCTCGTCGCCCTTGCCCCAGGCGCCCTTCGGGTCGGCGAGCTTGGTCAGGCCGTACTTGGCGTAGGCCCAGTGCGGCGACCACAGGGTCACCACGACGGGCTCCTTCTTCTTGTACGCGCGGTCCAGTTCGGCGAGCATCGACGCGGTGGACGAGGACACGATGTCCCAGTCCTCGAGGCCGTACTCCTTGACGACCTTGTCCTTCAGGATCCCCATCATCCCGGCGCTCGCCTCGATGCCGATGATCTTCCCCTTGAACTCGCCCTTGTGGCTCTTGAGATCCTCGAGCGACTTGATGTCCTTCATGTACGACGGCACGCTCAGCTCCAGCGACGTCGGCCCGTACCAGGAGCCCACGTCGGTGAGCTTGTCGCCGTACTTCGTCATGTACTGCTCGTGCGTCGTCGGCAGCCACGAGTCGAACTGGACGTCCATCTGGCCCTGCGCCATGGCCGCGTACAGCGGGCCCGGGTCGAGCTGCTTGACGGTGGGCTTGTAGCCGCGGTCCTCCAGCACGTTCTGCCACAGGTAGGTGGCGGCGATGGCCTCGTCCCACGGGAAGTAGCCGAGGTTCACGGCCTTGCCGGCGTCCTTGCCCTGCTGCTTCGCGCCACCGCCGCCGGGGAGGGGGGCGGCCTTCGCCGCGAAGCCGGGGTGCTCCTTCAGCCAGGCGCGGACGGCGTCCTGCTCCTTGCCCTGACCGGCGTCGGTGATCTTCTCCTCGAGGGAGGTGAGCTCCTTCTCGGTCATCTTGAAGTTCTTCATCCAGCCGGCGACCGTCGGCTCGTCGGCGGAGAAGCCCTTGCGCGCGGTGGTGTGCACACCGTCGCCGCTGCCCCAGGCCTTCTTCGGGTCGGCCAGCTTCTTCAGGCCGTACTTGCTGTAGGCCCAGTGCGGCGACCACAGGGTGACGACGACGGGCTCCTTCTTGGCGTACGAGCGCTGCAGTTCGGCGAGCATCGAGGAGGTGGAGGAGGCGACGACCTGCCAGTCCTCGAGGCCGTACTCCTTGACGACCTTGTCCTTCAGGATGCCCATCATCCCGGCGCTGGACTCGATGCCGATGATCCGGCCCTTGAACTCGCCCTTGTGGTCCTTCAGGTCCTCCAGCGAGTCGATGCCCTCGACGTACGACGGGACGCTCAGCTCCAGGGAGGTGGGGCCGAACCAGGAGCCGAGGTCCTCCAGCTTGTCGCCGTACTGCTTCCAGTACGACTCGTGGGTGACCGGCAGCCAGGCGTCGGTCTGGAGGTCGATCTGGCCCTGCGCCTGGGCGGAGAAGAGCGGGCCCGGGTCGAGCTGCTTGAGCTCCGGCCGGTAGCCGCGCTGCTCCAGCAGCTCCTTCCACAGATAGGTGGAGGCGATGCCCTCGTCCCACGGGATGTAGCCCATGGAGATCTTCCTGCCCTTGCCGACGTTCGTGCTCGCGGCGGTGTCCGCCTTGCCGTCGTCGTCGGAGGAGGTGATGTTCATGCCGCCCGCGATCAGCGCCAGGACGACGACGCCGACGGTGGCGACGGCGGTGCCGGGACGGTACTGCAGCAGCTTCAGTCCGCCGGCCGTGGCGGCGGCCTTGGCCAGGGCGCGCCGGCCGAGCGGCGAGACGCGCTGGTTGAGGGCGCCGGTCATCCGGTCCAGGTACATGGCCAGGATGACGACCGCCAGGCCGCTCTCGAAGCCGGTGCCGATCTCCACCCGGGTGACGGCGTTGTAGACCGTCTCACCGAGGCCGTCGGCGCCGGCCATACCGGCGATGACGACCATCGACAGCGCCAGCATGATGACCTGGTTGACGCCGGCCATGATGGTCGGCAGCGCGAGCGGCAGCTGCACGCGGCGCAGCGTGTGGCCGGGGGTGGTGCCGAACGCCTCGGCGGCCTCGACGAGTTCGCCGTCGACCTGCCGGATGCCCAGCTCGGTCATCCGCACGCCGGGCGGCATGGAGAAGATGACCGTGGCGATCAGGCCCGGCGTCACGCCGACGCTGAAGAAGACCACGCCGGGGATCAGGTAGACCATCGCCGGCATCGTCTGCATGAAGTCCAGGACCGGCCGGATGCCGGTGCTGACCGCCTTGTTGCGGGCGGCCCAGATGCCCAGCGGCACGGCGAGGACCACCGTGATCGCGGCGGACACGAGCACCATGGAGAGGGTCTCCATGGACTCCGTCCACAGACCGACCGCGTCGATCACCGCGAAGCCGAGGAAGGCCAGCACGGCGGGCGCGAGACCGCGCAGCCAGAAGGCGACGACGGTGAAGATACCGGCCATCAGCAGCGGCTCGGGGCCGCCGAGGACGGCGTTCACGCCGTCGTACATGCCGGTCAGAACGGTGTTGGCGGCGTCGAAGAGCCAGCCGGCGTGCGACTGCAGCCAGTCGACGGCCGACTCCACCTTGGAGCCGAGATCGAGCTCAGGCATGGGCGGCCACCTTCTCGTCCGCCGGGCTCTGCTCGCCCAGGACCCGCAGCAGGTGCTCGCGCCCGACGACGCCGAGCAGCTCGCCCTCCTCGTTGGTGACGGCGATGGGGGCGTCGCTGCCGGCGATGGAGGCGAACAGGTCGGCGACCGGGGTGTCGGCCTCGACCGTGGCCGGAGTGGCGTCCAGCACGCACTGGTTGGTACGGAAGCGCACCCCGTCGAAGACGGTGCTGGGCTCCTCCATGATGGCGCCGGCGGTGATGACGCGGGCTCGGTCGACGTCCTCGACGAAGCGGCGCACGTAGTCGTCCGCCGGGCGGATGAGGATGTCCTCGGGCGTGCCGGTCTGTACGACACGGCCGTCGCGCATCACGGCGATGCGGTCGCCGATGCGCATGGCCTCGTTGAGGTCGTGGGTGATGAAGACGATGGTCTTCTTCAGCTTCGTCTGCAGTTCGAGCAGCTGGTCCTGCATATCGCGGCGGATCAGCGGGTCGAGGGCGCTGAAGGACTCGTCCATCAGCAGCAGGTCGGCGTCGGTGGCGAGCGCGCGGGCCAGGCCCACGCGCTGCTGCATGCCGCCGGAGAGTTCGTCGGGCCAGGAGTTCTCCCAGCCCTCCAGGCCGCACAGGGCCAGCGCCTCGGTGGCGCGCTGCAGCCGCTGTGCCTTGGGTACGCCCTGCACCTCCAGCCCGTACGCCGCGTTCTCCAGCACGCTGCGGTGCGGGAAGAGGGCGAAGTGCTGGAAGACCATGCTGATCTTGCGGGAGCGGACCTCGCGGAGCTCGCGCACCGGCAGCGAGGTCAGGTCCTGGCCGTCGAAGAGCACGCGGCCGGCGGTGGGCTCCAGAAGCCCGTTCAGCATCCGCAGCAGCGTGGACTTGCCGGAGCCGGAGAGACCCATGACGACGAAGATCTGCCCCGGTTCCACGGTGAACGACGCGTCGATCACCGCGGCGGTGGTGCCGCTCTCCCGCAGTTCGTCGCGGTCCGCGCCGGCCTTCAGCCGGGTGACCGCCTCCTCAGGGCGTTTACCGAAGACCTTGAACAGGTTTTCGGCCTGCAGCCTGGACATACAACCTCACGTGTCGATGTGGCACGACCCGTCTCCCCCGCGTCCGGGTCGTGGGAGCACGGGGTCCGCCCGCCTCCGGCATGCCGGAGTTCGCTCCGCCTGCCCGGCTGCCCGCCCTTGATCCGCACAAACGCATAAGTGACGTGCTTCACAGGAGTTCACTGCAACCTCATACGTCACTCGAGCGTCTCGGACCGCGCTGCCCCGGGGCGCCGCGCCGCCCCGATGTCACACCCGTGCGGCATCATGCGGTGGGTGAGCCGACGCCTGATGCTTCTCGACACCGCGAGCCTGTACTTCCGCGCCTTCTTCGGCGTGCCCGAATCGATCAGGGCCCCCGACGGCACGCCGGTGAACGCCGTGCGCGGGCTGCTCGACTTCATCGCCCGGCTGGTCCAGGACCACGATCCGGACGACCTGGTGGCCTGCATGGACGCCGACTGGCGCCCGCAGTGGCGGGTGGACCTGATCCCGTCGTACAAGGCGCACCGGGTGGTCGAGGAGCACCCGGGCGACGCCGAGCCTGACGTGGAGGAGGTGCCCGACACGCTCTCCCCGCAGGTGCCGGTGATCGAGGAGGTGCTCGACGCGCTGGGCATCGCCCGCGTCGGCGTCGCGCCGTACGAGGCGGACGACGTGATCGGCACGCTGACGGGTCTGGCCAAGGGGCCCGTGGACATCGTCACGGGCGACCGCGACCTCTTCCAGCTCATCGACGACGCCCGCGGGGTCCGCGTGGTCTACCCGGTCAAGGGTGTGGGCAACGCCACGCTGATGGACGAGGCGGCGCTGCGCGAGAAGTACGGCGTCGACGGCCCCGGGTACGTCGACCT
>NZ_JBFAXR010000220.1:0-7344 GCF_040680895.1 Streptomyces sp. NPDC051940
AGCTCCAGACCGGACGACGGCTTCTCGAGCAGCGCGGTGAGGATGGCGTGCGGGAGGGACATGACGTAGATCCTAGGGATCCTGCGCGACGGCGGCGCCGATGCCGGCGCCGGCCGCGGCGGTGACGACGACGGTGCGGTCGGCCAGCAGGCCGTGGGCCGGGACGTAGGCGGGGGCGGGCTGCTCGGTACGGGTCATCCGCGGGGCTCCTTCGGCAGGCCGAGCGCGCGCTCGGCATGACGGCCTCCGCCACCATAGCCCACCAAGCATTTGTTTGGTAGCGTGACCGCACCCTGCCGCCCACGGCGCGGGGAGACCCCGGCGACAACGCGTGGAGGGCAGATGGGCGAGCACGCACCGCAGCCCGGCGGCCGGGGTCCCGTGGTGACGTACGAGGTGCGCGGTCCGGTCGCCTTGGTCACGCTGCACCACGCGACGCACGCGCACGAGGTCGACGTCGACTCCCCCGCCGGGCCGGACGCACGGGCGATGGCGGACGCGGGCGAGCAAAGCGGAGGAGGAGCATGACCCTTCAGTTCACCGAACGCGAGGAGGCCTTCCGCGCCGAAGCCCGCGCCTGGCTCGCGGAGCACAGCCCCGGCCGGCTGCCGTCGATGGACACCGAGGACGGCGCCCGCGCCCACCGCGACTGGGAGCGGACCCTCGCGAACGGACGCTGGTCCGTGGTCGCCTGGCCCGAGGAGTACGGCGGGCGCGGGGCCACCCTCACCGAGTGGGTGATCTTCGAGGAGGAGTACTACCGCAGCGGCGCCCCCACCCGTATCTCGCAGAACGGCATCTCGCTCCTCGCCCCCATCCTCTTCGGCCACGGCACCCCCGGACAGCGGCGCCGCTACCTGCCCCCGATGGCCGACGGCACCGAGGTCTGGGCCCAGGCGTGGTCCGAGCCGGAGGCCGGCAGCGACCTCGCAGGCATCCGCAGCCGTGCGGTGCGCGACGACGACCGGGGCGGCTGGCTGCTCAGCGGGCAGAAGACCTGGAGTTCGCGGGCGCCGTTCGCCGACCGGGGCTTCGGGCTGTTCCGCAGCGACCCCGGGGCGGAACGCCACCGCGGGCTCACCTACTTCCTCTTCCCGCTCGACGCCCCCGGCGTCACGGTCCGCCCCGTCGCGCAGCTCGACGGGGACGCGGGCTTCGCCGAGATCTTCCTCGACGACGTCTTCGTCCCGGACGCCGACGTCCTCGGCGCCGTCGGCGACGGCTGGCGCGTCGCCATGAGCACCGCCGGGAACGAGCGCGGCCTGTCGCTGCGCTCCCCCGGCCGCTTCTGCGCGGCGGCGGACCGGCTCGTCGGGCTGTGGCGTGACCGCGGCGCCGACGCCCCGCACGCCGCGGACGGCGTAGTCGACGCATGGATCAGGGCGCACGCCTACCGCCTCTACACCTGGGGCACCGTCGAGCGCCTGCGCGGCGGCGGCGACCTGGGGGCGCACGGCAGCGTCAACAAGCTCTTCTGGTCCGAACTCGACCTCGCCCTGCACGAAACCGCCCTGGACCTGCTCGGCGCGGACCAGGAACTGACCGGCGAGGGGGCACCCGACGACGGCGCCTGGCCCGCGGACTACCTCTTCTCCCTGGCCGGCCCCATCTACGCCGGCACCAACGAGATCCAGCGCAACATCGTGGCCGAGCGGCTGCTCGGCCTCCCCCGCGGCGACAACCGGAGGGCAGGCTCGTGAGGTTCACGCTCTCCGCCGAGCAGCGGTCCTTCGCCGAGGCGCTCGACAGCCTCCTGGGCGGCGCCGGGGTCCCGGCCACCGCCCGTGCGTGGGCGGCGGGCGACCACGGCCCGGGCCGGAAACTGTGGTCACGGCTCGCCGGCCTGGGCGTCACGGCGCTGCGGATACCCGAGGCGAGCGGCGGAGTCGGCGGCAGCTGCCTCGATGTCGCGGTGGCCTTCGAGCAGTTGGGCCGCCACGCCGTCCCCGGACCGTGGATCGAGACCGCGGTCCTGGCGCCCGCGCTGCCGGCAGGCACGCCGCGGCTCGACGAGATCGCCGCCGGCGAGCTGCTGGTCTCGGTCGCCGCACCGCCGCACACCCCCCGCGCACTGGACGCCGACACGGCCGACCGCGTCCTCCTGCTGGACGGCCGCGAACTGAGCGCGGCCGCAGCCGGGAAGGCCCGGACCTCGATGGATCCCACTCGCCGCCTCTTCGAGGTCGTACGGGGCGAACCGCTCGGCACCGTACCGGCCGACCACGCCGCCCAGGCCCTGGACGCCGCCACGCTCGCCTGCGCCGCGATGCTCCTGGGAGCCGGCGAGCGGCTGCTGGCGGAGACGGTCGCGTACGCCGGTGCCCGCCGCCAGTTCGGCCGCGTCATCGGTGAGTACCAGGCGGTCAAGCACGCGCTCGCCGACGTACGCGTACGACTGGACTTCGCCCGGCCGCTGGTCCACGGCGCGGCCCTCGAACTCGAGGCCGGTACCGGCGACGCGCCCCGGGACGTGTCGGCCGCGAAGGTGGCCTGCTCGGACGCCGCGTACCTCGCGGCGCGGACCGCGCTGCAGATCCACGGGGCGATCGGCTACACGCTGGAGTTCGACCTGAGCCTGTGGCTGCTCAAGGTACGGGCCCTGCGCGGCGCGTGGGGCACGCCGGCCGTCCACCGCGCCCGGGTACTCGACGCACTGACGAGAGCCGTGGCTCCCGTACCAGACAGGCGCTAGGTCAAGGAGGTTGAACCCATGGTCGACAAGACCCTGTCACTGGCCGCGGCCGCGCGTCAGATCGAGTCCGGCATGACCGTCGGCATCGGCGGCTGGGGCTCGCGGCGCAAGCCGATGGCGCTGGTCCGCGAGCTGCTCCGGACCGAGGTCGAGGACCTCACCGTGGTGACGTTCGGCGGTCCGGACGTCGGTCTGCTGTGCGCCGCCGGCAAGGTCCGCAAACTGGTCTACGGCTTCGTGTCGCTCGACAGCATCCCGCTGGACCCCCACTTCCGCGCGGCCCGCGAGTCCGGCTCCGTCGAGACGGCCGAGTACGACGAGGGGATGTTCGTGGCGGCGCTGCGCGCCGGGGCGAACCGGCTGTCGTTCCTGCCCACGCGGGCCGGGCTGGCCAGCGACGTGCTGCGGATGAACCCCGGCCTGAAGACGGTCGCCTCGCCGTACGACGACGAGGTGTACGTGGCCGTGCCCGGCGTACGCATGGACGTCTCGCTGATCCACCTCAACCGCGGCGACGCGCAGGGCAACGGCCAGTACCTGGGCCCGGACCCGTACTTCGACGACCTGTTCGCCATGGCCTCCGACCGGTGCCTCATGAGCGTCGAGCAGATCGTCGACACCGCCGACCTCTCCAAGTCCGGACCGCCGCAGTCCCTGCTGATCAGCAGGATGTTCGTGAGCGGCGTCGTCGAGGCGCCGGGGGGTGCGCACTTCACCTCCTGCGCGCCCGACTACGGGCGCGACGAGCCGTTCCAGAAGGCGTACGCGGCAGCCGCCAGGGACGAGGAGTCCTGGCGCGGCTTCCGGGACACCTTCCTCGGCGGCGACGAGGCGGCGTACCAACGAGCCGTCCGGGCCCATCACCAGAGCCGGACCGAGAGCGGGGAGCAGCGGTGAGCACGGACGCGACGAGGGCCGAGATCTGCGCGGTCGCCTGCTCGGACACCTGGCGCGACGCCGGCGAGGTGCTGGCCCACGCGGTCGGCACCATCCCGGCCGTCAGCGCCCGGCTGGCGAAGCTGACCCACTCCCCCGACCTGGTGCTCACGGACGGCGAGTGCTTCCTGATGAGCGACCCGCCGCCGCTCGGCGGGAACGCCGCGGCCGGGGGCACCGTCGAGAGCTGGGCGCCGTTCCGGAGCGTCTTCGACATCCTCTCCACCGGACGCCGGCGCAGCATGATGGGCGCGAGCCAGCTCGACGCGTACGGGAACCAGAACATCTCGGCGATCGGCGACTGGCGCCGCCCGAAGCGGCAGCTGATCGGCGTGCGCGGGGCGCCGGGGAACACGGTCAACCACCGGGTCGACTACTGGGTGCCGGCGCACTCGCCGCGCGTGTTCGTCGAACGGGTCGACGTGGTCTCCGGCGTCGGCAACGACCGCGCGCGGGCCCACCGGGGCCCGTCCCTGCGCTTCCACGAACTCGGCGTGGTGGTCACCGACCTCGCGGTGCTCGACTACGGCGCCGACGGCCGGCTGAAGGTGCGCTCCCTGCACCCCGGCGTGAGCGCGGACGAGGTGGCGCGGCAGACGGGGTTCGCGCTGGACGTCTCGTCCGCCGGTACGACGCGCCTGCCCGGCCGCGAGGAGCTGCGCCTGATCCGCGAGGTGATCGACCCCCGCGGACTGCGTGACGGCGAGGTCCGGGCATGAGCGCCCGGCCCCGGGCTCAGGGCCTGGTCAGGCCGTCGTGCAGCAGGGCGATGTACTGGTCCGCCATCGTGTCGTGGGACAGCCGGCCGCCGGGCCGGTACCAGTGGACCGAAGACCAGACGGCGTCCCGGATGCACCGGTAGACGAGGTCGCGGTCGAGGTCCTTGCGGAAGGCCCCGGCCATCCGGCCCGCGTCGAGGACGCCGAGCCACACCCCCTCGATGTCCCGGCTCGTCTCCGCGACGAAGTCGAACCCGGCGACGGTGGCCAGATAGGAGGACTCCTTCTGGTACAGCGCCACCGCGTGCGGGGTCTCGTGGATGGCGTCGAAGGAGCTGCGGATGAGGCTGTCGAGGATCTCCTTCGGGCTGTCGCCCTCCTCCACGATCCGCACGAACCGCTCCCGCAGACCGCCGAGGAAGTCCTGCAGCAGCTCGGTGAGCATCGCCTCCTTGGAGGAGAAGTGGTGGTAGAGGCTGCCCGACAGGATCCCCGCCTCGTCCGCGATGTCCCGGACCGTCGTCTGCGCGTAGCCGCGGGTCGCGAACATCTCGGCGGCGATCGCGAGGAGTTCCGACCGCCGCGCGGAACTGGCGGCGGAGGTCCGCCTGCGCCGCCCGCCACCGGTCTTCGTCTCCGCCATCTCCGCGTTCCCTTCTGCCGCGCCCTTCGGTCCGCGAATGGGCGATCATGACGTATCACGATGTCGTGTCCGGTCGCAGTGTACCGAACAAGCACTTGCTCAATCAGGAACCCGCCCCCACGGGAGCGCCGAAGGGCGGCCCGGCGCCCGCTCAGGCGTTGGGCGTGTGCTGCAGGAACGCCGGCCATTCCCCGCCGCCGTCGACGTTGAGCACGGCGCCGGTGATGTGGCCGGCGAGGGGTGAGGCGAGCATCAGGCAGGCGGCGCCGATCTCCTCGGGCGTGGCCAGCACGCCCCGCGGGATGGTCGCCGCGACCTTGGCGTACTGCTCCTCGTCGCCGTAGTGGTCCATCGACCCCGGGGTGGCGACCAGTCCGCAACTGACCGCGTTCACCCGCACGTCGGGCGCCCACTCGACGGCGAGGCTGCCCGTCAGGCTCTCCACCGCGGCCTTGGCCGCCCCGTACACCGCCGTGCCGGGGCTGGGCCTGCGGGCGGAGATCGAGGTGATGTTGACGACGGACCCCGAGCCGGACTCCCGCAGATACGGGTACGCCGCGTGGCACACGTACACCGCGGCCATCAGGTTGAGGGAGGCGACCTTGTCGTGGAAGCGGGGTGAGGCCGCGGAGAAGTCCGCGAAGGGCGCTCCGCCCGCGTTGTTGACCACGACGTCGATGCGGCCGTGCCGGTCGGCGGCGGCCGCGATCCAGGTGGCGACCTGGGCGGCGTCGCGGACGTCCGCGCGGGTGAACCGGGGCCGCCGGCCGCCGGTGTCCCGCAGCTCCGCCGGCTCGCTCCGCCCGCATATCTCCAGCTCCGCGCCGGCCGCCAGGAACGTGGACACGATGCCGTCCCCCACACCCCGGGCGCCTCCGGTGACGAGAACGACCTTGCCCCGCATGTCGAAGCTGATCACCGGCCGCCGCCTTCCTCCTCGGAGTCGGCATCATCGTAACCCGCAGACCAAACAAGTGCTAGGTTGCTAGTCGCCAAGCGTCTGGGTGACGCGCCACAGGCGACGGGGCAGATCGCCCTCCTCGAAGGGACGGACCTCGTCCAGGGTCCAGCCGTCGGCGAGGGAATCGACCAGGTCCCGGTCGAAGAAGTGGACGGCGAAGCCCCCGTGTTCGTAGATGTCGTCGCCGTGTGCGATGCCGCCGCCGTAGTGCGCGTCGCCGGTGTGCCGGACGGTGTAGACGAAGACGCCGCCGGGCCGCAGCACGCGCCGGACCTCGCCGACGACCGCGTGGATCTCCTTCGTCGACAGGGCCATGCACAGCAGCATGTGCGCGAACACCGAGTCCACGGAGGCGTCCGGCAGCGGCAGCGGGTCGCGTACGTCGTGGACCAGGGTGTCGACCCGCCCCGCCACGCCCTGGGCCCGGGCCCGGTCGAGCAGCTGCTCCAGCCCGCGGAGGCTGAAGTCGGCGGCCCGGACGTCGAACCCCTCCCGGGCGAAGTACAGAGCGTCGCGCCCGTGCCCGGCGCCCAGCTCCAGCACGTCCCGCACCCCTGCCGTACGGAACACGGCTGCCGCGTGGACGGCCGGCGCGGAGGGCTGCTCCCCGTACATGCCGGGGTGGGCGGCGTAGGTGTCCTGCCAGTGCCGCCGCTGGTTCCCGGCCAGCTCCTGCTCGTCCGCCAAGGCCCGTGCCCCGCTACGCCCTGCGGCCCGTCGGCCCCACCTCGTCGCGGATCC
The DNA here is from genome assembly GCF_040680895.1 of Streptomyces sp. NPDC051940. Lineage (NCBI taxonomy): Bacteria > Bacillati > Actinomycetota > Actinomycetes > Kitasatosporales > Streptomycetaceae > Streptomyces > Streptomyces sp. NPDC051940. The sequence continues at coordinate 6,693 of NZ_JBFAXR010000220.1, forward strand.
ACTCGATGAGCGGCGTGAGCGCCCGCCAGCGCTCGTCCACGGTGGAGGCGAAGCCCTTCGCGGCGGCCTTCGCCGGGGGCACGGTCATGACTGCAGTCAGATACTCGCGGCGCATCAGGTCGAGCCGGGGGTGGTCCGCGGCCACACCGCGCGGGCGGGTCTTGACCTGGGCGCCGCCGAGCTCGAAGCCGCCGGCCACGACCGCCTCGGTGAGGGCGGCGAGCCGGGCGCCGCTCTTCGGGTCGTCGACCGCGGCCCGGTAGCGGGCGGTCGTGTCGCGGTCACGGGCGTGGAAGCCGCCGCCGAGCGCGACGCCGTGCGCGTCGAGGGAGATCCAGTAGCCGGCGCCCTCGCCGATCTCGAGGAAGCCGCCCTGGTTGGTCTTGTACGGCGACTTGTCCTTGCTGAAGCGGATGTCGCGATACGGCCGGAAGATCACGGGCTCGCCGCCGAACTCGGGTGCCAGCTCGTCGAGCAGCGCGAGGAACGGACCGCGGACGGAACGCTCGTAGCGGTCCTTGTTCTCGGTCCAGAAGGCCTTGGAGTTGTCGGCCTCGGACCTGCTCTCGTCGGGTCAGTGGATCCTCGCGCCGACCGACCGCAACGGTCAGAACCCGCGCCCCGATTTGGCGCCGGACATCGTCAACAACTC
>NZ_JBFAXR010000221.1:0-7193 GCF_040680895.1 Streptomyces sp. NPDC051940
GGGCTGCGGTGGTGGTGAGGCTGGCCACGGGGAGACCTTTCGTCCGGAGGTCGGCGCGGGGGGACCCCGAACCCCCTGGAGCAGCCCCTTCATGGCCATGCAGCCCTGGTTCCCCGACGCCAAGTTCGGCATCTTCGTCCACTGGGGCGTCTACGCCGTCGACGGCGTCCAGGAGTCCTGGTCGTTCTTCGAGGGGGACGTGCCGCACGCGACGTACATGGCCCAGCTGGACCGCTTCACCGCCCGGAGCTACGACCCCGGGGCGTGGGCGGACCTCTTCGCCCGGGCCGGGGCCCGGTACGCCGTCCTCACCTCCCGCCACCACGACGGCGTCTCCCTGTGGGACACCGCCGAGGGCGACCTGAACGTCGCCGCGCACACCCCCGCCGGCCGCGATCTCGTCGGCCCGTACGCGGACGCGATGCGCGGGCGCGGCATCAAGGTCGGGCTGTACTACGCCCACAACGACTGGAACCACCCCGACTACCCCTCCACCCGCTACGAGGGCCGCCCGCCGGAGTTCCCCGACAACCCGTACGCCGAGGTGCCCAAGGAGCGCGAGGACCTTGCCGCCTGGGCCCGCTACCTCGCCTACCGCGACGCCCAGGTCCGCGAGCTGACCACCCGCTACCGGCCCGACCTGCTCTGGTTCGACGGCGAGTGGGAGCGCACCGAGGAGCAGTGGCGGATCAAGGACCTCGCCGCGCTGATCCGCTCCGAGGTCCCGGACTGCGTGCTCAACGCCCGCATGCTCAGCGAGGGCGACTACGCCACGCCCGAGCAGGGCGTGCCAATCGAACCGCCGCCCGGCCCCTGGGAGCTGTGCCTGACCTTCAACGACTCGTGGGGCTACCGGCACCACGACCACAACTACAAGTCGACCGCCCAGCTGGTGCGCTACTTCGCCGAGACCATCGGCGGCGGGGGCAACCTGCTGCTGTCCGTCGGCCCGAAGGAGGACGGCACCATCCCCGCCGAGCAGGTGGAGCGGCTGGAGGGCATCGGCGCCTGGATCGCCCGGCACGCCGACGCCGTGTACGGCACGGTCCGCGGTCTGCCCGCCGGCCACCACTACGGGCCCAGCACCCTGTCCGCGGACGGCCGCACCCTCGACCTCACGGTCTTCGACATCCCCCGCGGCCCCGTCGGCGTCCGCGGACTGCGCACCCCGGTCCGCCGGGTCAGCGTCCTCGGTACGGGCACGGAACTCGGCCACCAGGTCGTCGGCGGGCTGCACGAGGTGCCCGGCGTGCTGTGGATCGACCCGCCCGCCGGCGCCGATCTGGACGAGTACGCGACGGTCCTCGCCGTCGAGCTGGACGGCGAGCTGGACCTGTACCGGGGCGCGGGGCGGTTCTGACCGCCGGCGTTCATCCGGCACCCACTCCCCGTACGACCGGCGCACCTACCGTCCGACTGCACGCCCCCGCTTCCCGACCCCCCCGCGCACTCACGTCCGACTGCACGCCCCGAACGACCAGCGCCCGCACGCCCGACTGCACCGCCCCACCCAACCCCCGGAGTGACCCATGTGCACGTCCCACGCCGCCGGCCAGGAGGCCCCGCAGGCCGCCGCCGGCCGCCGCGCCTTCCTGCGCGCCACCGCCCTCGCCGGCGCCGCCACCGCGATCGGGGGCATCGGCACCGCCGCCGCACAGCCCGCGGCCGCGGCCGGGAGCGCAGCGGCGGGGTGGCGGCCCGACCCCGACAGCTCCCGCTTCACCCTCGCCGTCATGCCCGACACCCAGCACCTGCTCGACGGGCCCAGCCTCCACCGCGAGCCGGTGGAGGCGTCGCTGCGCTATCTGCTGGACCACCAGCGCGACGAGAACATCGTCTTCCTCTGCCACCTCGGCGACATCACCCAGAACGGCACCGAGGCCGAATTCGCCGCCGCGGGCCAGGCGTTCGGCCTGCTCGACGAGGCGGGCGCCGGCTACAGCATGCTCGCCGGCAACCACGACGTGCGCTCCCGCACCGACGACCAGCGCGGCCCCACCCCCTACCTGGCGACCTTCGGCCCCGAGCGCGCCGGCAGGCTCCCGACCTTCGGCGGCGCCTCCCCGGACGGCTACAACACCTTCCACCTGTTCCGTGCCGGCGGGCGCGAGTGGCTGCTCCTCGCCCTGGACTGGCGGCTGTCGGACGCCGGTTTCGCCTGGGCCCGCAAGGTCCTCGCCGACCATCCCGAGGCCCCCGTCATCCTCACCACCCACGAGCTGCTCGCGCCGGGCGAGAAGGACCCGGGCAGCGGCGAGCTGTCGGAGTACGGGCAGCGGCTCTGGGACGAGCTGATAGCCGGCCACGACCAGATCTTCCTCACCCTCAACGGCCACTTCTGGCCCACCGCCCGGACGGTCCGCAGGAACCACGCCGACAACGATGTCCACCTGCATCTGACCAACTACCAGAACCGCTACTACGGCGGCTCCGCGATGATCCGCCTCTACCGCTTCGACCTCGCCCGCGACACCATCGACGTGGAGACCGTCTCGCCGTGGATCCTCGGCCGGGCGGGCGAGGGGCTGAACGCGCTGGAGCGCCAGGAGATCGAACTCACCGGCCCCGACGACCGGTTCAGCGTCCCCCTCGACTTCGCCGCGCGCTTCGCGGGCTTCGCCCCCGTCCCCGCCCGGCCGGCGCGCCCCGCCGCCGAGCTGGTCACCGCGGCCACCCTGGCGTACTGGCGCTTCGACGGCGGCCGGGACGGGACCGCCGTTCCCGACACCGCCCGCGTGAAGGACCTGACCGGCCGCGGCAACGACCTCGTCAAGGTCACCGTCCCCGGCAGCTCCGCCCGCGCCCTCACGTACTCCGCCGCCCACCACCCCGACCAGCCCGCGCACGGCAGCCTCCGCTTCGACGGCTCCAAGCCGCCGCTGCAGGGCGCCTATCTGCGTACCGTCGACGGGGCGCCGCTCAACGCGGCCGACCTCCGCGACGGCTACACCGTCGAGGCGTTCTACCGGCTCCCCACCGACTGGGACCCCTCCCGCAACGCCTGGTCGGCGCTGCTCGGCCGGCGCGGCACCGGCGGCGCCGCGGGCAAGGCGGACGGCGACCCGGACGAGCCGCTCGCCACCCTGTCGATCTCCAACGACCGCGAGGCCCAGTGGGCCGTCCGCCCCCTCGACCAGCAGGGCATCAGCACCAACTGGAGCCACGAGACACCCCTCGACACCTGGTGGCACCTCGCCGTCGTCAACGACGGCACCCGCACCGTGATGTACGTCGAGGGCTGCCCAGTCGCCGCCAACCCCACCGCCCCCGCCCGCGGCCTCACCACGCTCGGCCTGTCCTGGCTGCTCGGCGGCTACGAGTACGGGGGCGCCGTCGACCAGGTCTTCCAGGGCCACCTCGGCGACGTACGGATCACCGACGGCCCGCTGCCCGTGTCCGCGTTCATGAACCGCTAGGAGCACCCGCATGCCCACGCACGACGACCGCAAGCTGCCCGTCTGGGCCGACCCCGAGGTCCCCGCGTCCGCGCTCAGCGCGCAGGGCCTGTCCCGCCGCGGACTGCTGCGCCGCGCCGGGCTGTTCGGCGCCGCCTTCGCCCTCGGCTCCGCCGCCGCCCCGGCCGCGTACGCCGACGAGCGCGCCCCGCAGACCGGCGGCGGCGACCCCGAGCTGGCCTGGCTGGTGGGCGACCACCACATCCACTCGGTCTACAGCCACGACGCCAAGTACACCTTCAGCCAGCTCGCCCAGGCCGGCGCCCGCTACGGCCTGGACTGGATGGTCTTCAACGAACACTCCAACTTCGGCCACGCGCGCTACGGCGCCCAGCTGGAGCACCAGGAGATCCTGAAGGCCCGGGCCGAGAACCCGCGCCAGCTGATCTTCCAGGGCCTGGAGTGGTACATCCCCGCCGCCGAGCACTGCACCGTCTTCTCCGCCCCCGGCCCCAACGAGGTCGACCTGCTCACCCGGTTCGAGCTGGCGTACGACGGCAAGCTGCTCGGCTACGACAAGGGCGGCCCCACCCACCCCGACACCCCGCGCAACGAGGCGCACGCGGTGAAGGCGCTCCAGTGGCTGGCCGAGCAGAAGCGCACCGGCTTCGTCGACGACGTCCTGGTCCTCGCCAACCACCCGATGCGCCTGGGCATCGACTCCCCGCACGAGCTGCGCAACTGGCGCGACGCCGCCCCCGGCATCGTCATCGGCATGGAGGGCGCCCCCGGCGCCCAGGGCGGCGGCATCCCCGGCTGGCGCGGGCCGAACTCCATGCGCGGCGAGTACGAGAACGCCCCCTCCGACAACTCCTGGCCCGGCTACCCGCGCGACGCCTACGTCACCTACGGCGGCTTCGACTGGGTGACCGCCACCGTCGGCGGCATGTGGGACGCGATGCTCTCCGAGGGCGGGCTCTTCACCATCACCTCCAACTCCGACGTCCACCGCGTCGTCTTCGACACCTGGAAGAACGGCGACTGGGCGCCCGGCGCGAACTTCGACAACACCGGCCGCATCCCCGACCCGGTCGACACCGACGAACCGCAGCCCGGCGGCGACTTCTGGCCCGGCCAGTTCAGCCGCACCCACGTCGGCGTCACCCGCTTCGGCTACCGCTCGGTGATGTCCGGGCTGCGCGCCGGCCGGGTGTGGGTCGACCACGGCCACCTCCTGGACGGCATCGACGTCCGCCTGAGGCGCGCCGACGCCACCGGCGCGGGCGCCACCCTCGGCGGCCGGCTGACGGTGCGCCCCGGCGAGAAGCTGGAGCTGGCCGTCACCGTCACCACCGCCTCCCGCGTCAACCCGCACGGCATCCTGCCGCAGCTCGCCCACGTCGACGTGATCCGCGGCGCCGTACGCGGCCCGGCCGCCGACCGCGACTCCTGGCGCGCCCCCGACACCCGGGTCGCGCACACGGCGGACGTGACCGGCCGCACCGGCACGTACACCCTGCGGATCCCCGTCGTGGCGGGCGACGAGCCGTTCTACGTCCGGCTGCGCGGCAGCGACGGCAACCGCGGCGGCGCCGGCTATCTGGGCGCGGACATCGACCCGTACGGCCCGATCGCGCACGAGCCCGGCAACGGTGACCCGTGGATCGACACGTGGTTCTATACGAACCCCGTCTTCGTGGACGTGGCCGGCTGACGGACCGGGAACAAGAGAAGAGAACCCGCGACATGAACACCCCCGACGCCCTCCCGCGGACCCTGCGCGCCGCGCTCGCCGAAGGGCCGCCGCCCGGCGGTCTCGAGGCGGTCCGGCACGTGGTGATCCTGATGCAGGAGAACCGCTCGTTCGACCACTACTTCGGCACGCTGCCCGGCGTACGCGGCCTCGCCGACCGCAACGCCGTCCAGCTGCCGTCGCGCGCCCTGGTCTACGAGCAGACCGACGGGGAGCGGACCGTGCGCCCGTTCCTCGCGCGGGACGCCGCGGGGTCGGCGGACCTGGCGACCTTCCACGAACTCGACCACGGCTGGGAGACCGCCCAGGAGGCGTGGCACGGCGGCTGGATGGACCGCTGGGTGCCGGCGAAGACCGCGGCGACGATGGCGCACCTCGACCGCGCCGACATCCCGCTGCACTTCGCGCTCGCCGAGACCTTCACGGTCTGCGACGCGTACCACGCCTCCATCCACAGCTCGACCAGCCCGAACCGCAACTACCTCTGGTCGAGCGTCTCCGCCGGGGAGCCGGACGGGCGCCGCGCCGTGGACAACGACGCGTACGAGGAGGACGTCCACCCGGGCTATGCCTGGCCCGCCTACGCGGAGCTGCTGGAGCGCGCGGGGCGGACCTGGCGGACGTACAGCGAGTGGGAGAACTACACCGACAACCAGGTGGAGTTCTTCGCCGTCTTCAAGGCCGTCGCCCGCAAGGCGCTGGCCGCGACCGGCGGGCACACGTACATGGAGTCCTTCTACGCCGCCGTACGGGAGACGGCCGACCCGGCCGAACGGGAGCGGCTGCTCGGGCTGCTGGAGGAGGGCGTCGCGCGCCTGCGCCCGGCGGAGCGGAGCCTCTTCGAGCGCGGCCTGCGCCGCCTGCCCACCGGCACGCTCACCGACGCCTTCGCCAAGGACGTCGCGGAGGGCCGGCTGGCGGAGGTGTCGTACGTCGTGCTCCCGGCCGACCAGTCCGAGCACCCCAACGTGTCGTCGCCGCAGGCCGGGGCGAGTGCCCTGTACGGGCTGCTGGACGCCCTCGGCGCGCACCCCGAGGTGTGGCGGCACACCGTCTTCCTGCTGACGTACGACGAGAACGACGGCCTGTTCGACCACGTCCCGCCGCCGGTGCCGCCGCCGGACGAACCGGGGGAGTGGTGGCAGGGCCAGCCCACCGGGCTGGGCATGCGGGTGCCCATGGTCGTCGTGTCGCCGTGGTCCGCGGGCGGGCACGTGTGCTCCGAACTCTTCGACCACACGTCCGTCAACCGCTTCCTGGAGCGCTGGACGGGCGTGCGCGACCCGAACGTCTCCGCCTGGCGCCGCCGGGTCACCGGCGACCTGACGTCGGCGTTCGACTTCGCGGGCGGCCCCGCCGTCCCGCCGCCGCCGGGCACGCGCCCCGCCCGCCCGCTGCCGTACCGGCCGGAGGTGCGGGCGACCGTGGCGGACGGCTGGGCCCAGGTGGTGCTGGAGAACTCCGGCTCCCGCAGCGCGCACTTCGCGCTCTACCCGTACGCGGGGGAGTTCGCCGTACCGCAGCACCAGGACGTGGACGTGGCCGGCGGCTGGACCTTCCCGGTGCGGGACGAGTACCGCTTCACGATCACCGGGCCGAACGGCTTCCGGCGCGAGTTCGCCGGTGCGGCGGGCGACGGCGCCGAGGTGGCGTCGCAGGCCGACCCGGTCACCCGGGAGCTGCGGCTGACCCTGACGAACACCGGGGACACCGCCCGCACCCTGCACGTCCACGCCCTCGCGTACGCCCAGCAGGCGCCCTCCCGGCGGGTCCCGCTGCGCCCGGGTGAGACGGCGAACGTGGTGTACGCGGCGGCCGACGCGCACGGCTGGTACGACCTGGCGGTCACCGCCGAGGACCTGCCGGCGTACCACCGGCGGCTCATGGGCCACGTCGAGAACGGGCAGCCGAGCGTCACGGGCTGACCGCGAACGCCGAAGAGGGGGCCGGCGCCCGGCCGCACGAAGCGCAGCAGCACCCGGTTGCCGAACTCGTCGCCCCCGGTGAACGACAGCCCCTCGCCGGTCATCGCGTCCTGTACGGCC
>NZ_JBFAXR010000222.1:0-7066 GCF_040680895.1 Streptomyces sp. NPDC051940
CTGGAAGGTCATGCCGACCCGCTCGGCGGTGGCGGCCGTCATCTCGGTGGCGATGAAGCCGGGGGCGATGGCGTTGACCGCTCAAGCGCCGGACGGGCTTGAAGTCGCGTTGCGCTGCGGGGGCTTCGCCCCCGGACCCCCTTCGCGGGCTGCGCCCGCGGTCGCGCCTGCGGCGCTCGTCCTCAGACGCCGGACGGGCTTCTTGTCGGCTCTCGTTGGAACGCCCAGTTCAGGCGGGGTTCCACCAACGGGTGGAACGCTCGGCGGACCGGGGCCGTGCACAGAAGGGTGACCGCCGTGGCGGCCAGGGCGGAGATCAGCAGGGCGCCTGTCGGGGTTGACGTCCAAGGGGGGTCGTACCAGCCCCAGAAGCCCGCGCCCTTCACCAGGAAGCCGTGCAGCAGGTAGCCGTACAGCGTGCCCGCGCCCAGGGGGGTGAACCAGGTGCGGCGGCGGGGGATCCAGGCAAGGAAGCACGCGGTGAGGGTCAGGGACACCGCGAACAGGCACAGCGTCATCGGGATGCCTGCCCACCAGGCCGCGTCCAGCTCGCGCGCCGAGTCGCGGTGGTAGAGCCAGTCCGTCGTCATCCGCGGCTCCGCCCAGTACGCGGCGAGCAGCCCCGCGGCGGCGACCGGCACCGAGGCCAGCCGCCAGGTGCGGTGGCGCAGCAGCTCGAAGTGCTCCGGGCGCAGCCGCAGGCCCAGCACGAAGAACGGCAGGAACTGCAGGATCCGCTGGACGTCGAAGCCGTCGCCGAGCTCCGGGCTCAGCGTCGCGAGCATGGCGACGCCCAGCGCGACGGGCACGGGCCAGCGCACGGACCGCCACAGGGGGGCGGTCAGCCGCCAGACGAACAGCGCCATCAGGAACCAGGTGAGGTACCAGGGGTCGAGCGGCGTGAAGGGCTGGTCCGGTTCGCCTCCCGCGACCCTCTTGAAGAGGACGTAGAGGAACTCGAAGACGAAGTACGGCACGAGCACCCCGGTGACGAGGCGCTGCACCCTGCCCCGGCTGCCGTCGAAGCCGCGTGACATGAAGCCGGAGATGACGATGAACGCCGGCATGTGGAAGGCGTAGACGAAGAGATACAGGGCCGTGACGGTCCGGCTGCCCTCGCGCAGCGGTTCCCAGGCGTGGGCGACGGCGACCAGCACGATGGCCAGGTACTTGGCGTTGTCGAAGAAGGGGTCGCGCCCGGCGCGGGCCGGTGCGGGCTCCGCGTCCGGCGCGGGCGCGCCCGGGCCGTGGGGCTGCTGGGGCGGGCGGTCCTGGAGTGCCGTGCCACCGCGGCCGTGGGGGGAGGCGGCGGGCGGTGCGGAATTGCGTTCGGGCGGGCGGTCGTGGAGCGGGGAGTTCGTCACGTCCACTCCCACCCGCTAACAGGGCATGTGCCCCGGGTACGGGCCGGACGGAGTTGCGGGAAAGCGGTGTGGAACATCTGCCGCACCATAGCGCTCACATACCTCAGGCGTAAATTCGGCACGTCATTCCTGTGGCGGTCGCCACGAATGGCGCGGAGATGCGGGCCGATTTGGGTCGTTGGGTAGCGCAATGACCTGCAAGGACGGTGAGTTTGACAGGGTTTGTGGGTAATAAACAGGACATAACCGCGTCGGACGATCCTCGCGATATGTCCGACCATTCGCTCGATCACGGGCTTGGGGCGATACGGCGGACGGCGCCGTTCCGCCGCGGGGGGCCGGCCTCCCGGCCAATTCGGAAATACGTGGGACGGGTTACCGGACCGCGCGGGTTAATGCGGTTCGGTGATTCTTCTGTGAGACATACCGTCATTGCGGTCCGAGGGGTTTGAACCGGGCCCGGTCAGGGCACACGCCTGGATTTGGCAGCTTCCCTTCCGCAGCGGCGACTTGATGGCACGATGGAGGTGCGGGGCGTGCGGGCGGCGCGTCCCGGGTCCGCAGACGCACGAGGGGTGATCGGACATGGTTATCTCGCTGTCCCTGGTCCTGTTGTTCGCGATCGTCCTTTTCGTGCTCATCCGCGGTAAGTCGATCAAGCCAGGTCCAGCCGTGGTGGCCGTCCTCTTCGGCTTCTTCCTGGCCCAGACGACGGCCAGGGACGACATAAACGACTTCCTGAACCAGATCACGGAGACGATCAGCGCGATCGGGACGTAGCCGCTCCGTGGCGGGTTCGCGCCATGCCGCCGCGCGCCGGGCCGTCCGGTCGACGGGCACCCGGACAGCCGAACGGCAAGGAGATCGGCGGTCGAACGTCTGCACTTTAGTGCGGGCTTGTCCGCGTTTGTCGACGGGACCGTAACAGCGGTTAGCCCCGTCGCGGGCCGTGGAATCCCCCCGCCATGAACCACAACACCCCCCTCAGCCCCCGCCCCCTCAACCACCTCGACGGCACCAGGCGCCAGGTGCTGACCGCGCGTCAGCTCCGCGAGCACGGCATCACCTCCGCAGCCGCCGCGCAGCGCTGCCGGCCCGGCGGCCCGTGGCAGCAGATCCTGCCGGGCGTGTATCTGCTGCACCCCGGACCGCCCACCGGCGAGGAGCGGTTGCACTCCGCGCTGCTGTACGCCGCCCGCACCGCCGGCGACTCCGTCCCCGGCCAGAAGGGCGGCTCCGCACCCGGCCAGCAGGGCGGCTCCGCACCCGGGCAACAGGCGGCACAGGACGGCAAGGACGAGGCGGCCGGCGACGTGATGGTCACCGGGCTCGCCGCGCTCGCCCTGCACGGCTTCACCTGCGTACCCCCGCTGCCGGCCGTCGACCAGGTGGACATCCTCGTCCCCCGCACCCGGCGGCTGCGCTCCTCGGGCCACGCCCGGCTCGTCCGGGCGCCCGCCCTGCCGCGGGCGCAGCAGGTGACGGGCCTGCCGACGGCCCCCGTGCCGCGGGCGATCGCGGACGCCGTGGCGCAGCTGACCGACGCGGCGTCCGTACGCCGGCTGCTGACCGAGGCGGTGCGCGGCGGGCACTGCGAACCCGCGTCCGTGGTGCGCGAGCTGAACGCGCAGCGGCTGCTGACCCGGCCGCACGTGGTCGACGCCGTCGACGCGCTGATCGCCGAGGGCCGCGCCAAGGCCGAGGACCGGCTGTACGAGATGGTGCGCCTGCACGGACTGCCCGACCCGCTGTGGAACGTCGACCTGCGGCTGCCCGGCGGCCCGTACTTGGGCGGCGTGGACGCCTACTGGCCGGACCACGCGGTGGCGTTGGAGATCGACTGCCGCTCGCCCCGGCGGTCCGCCGAGGAGGACGACGCGCTCTGGTCGCAGTACGCACGCCGCCGCGAGACGCTGGAGCGGCTCGGCATCACCGTCGTGCACGTGACCCCGAAGAAGCTCCGCGAGGCCCTGGAGCAGCAGGCGGAGGTCGTCCGCACCGCGCTGGTCGCCTCCGCGGAGCGCGAGCCCTCGGCGTACATCGTCGTCCTCCCCGGCTGACCCTCGCGGAACTTCGACTTCCCCTGACGCACAGGGCTGTGACGTGGCGGGAATACGCCAGATACGGAATCCGTCACCTGCGACTCTCCTCAAACAGGTGTCCCATGCTGCAAATTAATCGGACAATCGGCTCCGCATGCCGATCGCATGCCTCGTACGTCCCGAAGCTGTCCGCTCATCTTCCGAACAGCGCGACACCAGATCGCGATCGAACCGATCGCAGAGGGGGATGCCCATGTCCCAACCGCCCACGTCCAGACGCGCCGCCAGGATCGCCCTGGCGGCAGGCCTGGTGGCGGCCCTGACCGCTTCCGGCGCGGCCGGGGTCTCGGCCGCCGACCCCGCGGGTGGCGCTGACCCCGCCACCCCGAAGGCGGTTGCCACCAAGCTCGGCTCGCACGACGCCGAGACGCTCGCCGACGCCAAGGCCGACGGCGACAAGTACGTCACGCTGCTGGTCGCCACGACGCCCGGTGCCACCGAGCAGGCCGCCGCCGCGCTCGACGGCGTGACCGGCGGCTCCATAGGCCGGGTCGACGACAAGCTCGGCTACGTCCGGGCGACCGTCCCGACCAAGGAGGCCGACACCGCGATAGCCAAGGCCGCCAAGCTCTCCTCCGTGTACGGGATCGACCTGAACGAGGAGATACAGCTGCCGGACCCGCGTCCGCAGTCGGACGGCAAGCAGACCGGCACGACGGGCACCTACCCGGGGCCCGACGCGAACACCCCGGCGAAGAACCCCTACCAGCCGGCCTTCGAGACCGGCGCGGTGGACTTCGTCAGCCAGAACCCGAAGGCCGACGGCCGCGGCATCACCATCGGCGTCCTCGACTCGGGTATCGATCTGGCGCACCCGGCACTGCAGAAGACCACCACGGGCGAGCGCAAGATCGTCGACTGGGTGACGTCCACCGACCCGATCGTCGACGGCGACGGCACCTGGCGGTGGATGCGCACCGCGGTCACCGGCCCGACGTTCACCTTCCTCGACCGCACCTGGACGGCGCCCGCCGGTTCCTACCAGGTCGCGCGGATCCTGGAGTCCGCCACCACCGGCGGCGACATGGCCGGCGACCTCAACCGGGACGGCGACACGACCGACTGGTGGGGCATCCTGTACGACAAGGCCGCCGGCACCGTCCGCGTGGACCTGAACGACAACGGGGACTTCACCGACGACCAGGTCATGAAGCCGTACAAGGACGGCTTCCAGATCGGGTACTTCGGCACCGACAACCCCGCCACGGCGATCGCCGAGCGCATCCCGTTCGTCGTGGAGATCCGCAACGACGTGCCGCTCGACCCCGCGGGCTTCCCGGGCCAGAAGGGCGACTTCGTCAACATCGGCGTCGTCGAGAGCTCCCACGCCACCCACGTCGCGGGCATCACCGCCGCCAACGGCCTGTTCGGCGGCAAGATGAAGGGCGCCGCCCCCGGCGCCAAGCTGGTCTCCTCCCGTGCCTGCACCTGGTCCGGCGGCTGCACGGCCGTCGCGCTCACCGAGGGCATGATCGACCTGGTGACCAAGCGGGGCGTCGACATCGTCAACATGTCGATCGGCGGTCTGCCGCAGCTCAACGACGGCAACAACGCCCGTGCCGCGCTGTACGGCCGCCTCGTCGACGAGTACGGCGTCCAGCTGGTGATCTCCGCCGGCAACTCCGGCCCCGGCGCCAACACCATCGGCGACCCGGGCCTGGCCGACAAGGTGCTCGGGGTCGGCGCGTCCGTCTCCAAGGAGACCTGGCTGGCCAACTACGGCTCCGCGGTGGAGAAGAAGAACGCCCTGTTCCCGTTCTCCTCGCGCGGCCCGCGTGAGGACGGCGGCTTCAAGCCCGACATCGTCGCGCCCGGTTCGTCGATCAACACGATCCCGACCTGGCAGGCCGGTGCCCCCGTCGCGGAGGCCGGCTACAGCCTGCCCCCCGGCTACGGCATGCTGAACGGCACCTCGATGGCCTCCCCGCAGGCGACCGGCGCCGCGGCGCTGCTGCTCTCGGCGGCGAAGCAGAAGGGCGTCGACCTCAGCCCGGTGACCCTGCGCACCGCGCTCACCAGCACCGCGAAGCACATCCCGGGGCTGCAGGCGTACGAGGAGGGTGCGGGCCTGATCGACATCGTCGACGCCTGGGACATGATCCGGGACGGCGCCACGGCGTACTCGTACGACGTGAAGGCGCCGGTGAACACCGGCCTGGCGCAGTTCCTGAAGACCCCGGGCTTCGGCACCGGCGTCTACGACCGCGAGGGCGGGCTGAAGCCCGGCCAGTCGCGTACGTACGACATCACCGTCACCCGCACCTCGGGCCCGGCCACCGCGACGGTGCACCGGCTGAGCCTGCGCAACAACGACGGCACGTTCCGGCTGACGGGCCCGAGCCTGGTCTCGCTGCCGCTGAACCAGCCGGTCACGGTGAAGGTGAAGGCGACCCCGACGAGCAGCGGCATCCACAGCGTGGCGCTCGCCGTGGACAACCTCCGCACGGTGGGCACCGACCGGGAGATCATGGCGACGGTCGTGGCGGCGAAGGACCAGACGGCCCCGTCGTACGCCGTCGACGTGTCCGGCTCGGTGCAGCGCAACAGCAGCCGTTCGTACTTCGTGACCGTCCCCGAGGGCGCCAAGTCCCTCCAGGTCGCGATCGACGGGCTGAACGGCCTGAGCCAGACCCGGTTCATCGCCATCGACCCGTGGGGCCTGCCGGCCGACAACACGGCGTCCAACGCCTGCTACCCGAACTACAACCCGGCCAACACCTGCCGTCCGGACGTGCGTTCCTACCAGGACCCGATCCCGGGTGTCTGGGAGATCGAGGTCGAGGCGCGGCGCACCTCGCCGATGCTGGACAACCCGTTCCACGTCACCGCGACGGCGCTCGGCACGACCTTCGACCCGGCGGTCCGTACCGTCGCCGAGGCGAAGATCGGCACGCCGACGGCGGTCGACTGGCAGGTGAAGAACGGCTTCGCGCCGATCGAGGGCAAGCTGCGCGGCGGTTCGCTGGGCTCGTCGAAGACGGCGCGTCCGACGATCGCCAACCACGGGCTGAACACCACCACGCTGACGGTCGGGGCGGGCGTGGAGCGGCTCGACGTCGCGATCGGCAACGTCTCCGACCCGGGCGCCGACCTGGACCTGTACGTCAAGCTGAACGGCAAGGTCGTCGCGCAGGCGGCGGACGGTGACTCGGAGGAGGCCGTCACCATGCTCAACCCGGCGGCGGGCACGTACACCATCGAGGTGGACGGCTTCTCGGTGCCGACGGGCAGCACGGCGTACGACTACCTCGACGTCTACTACGCGGCGTCGCTGGGCACCGTGTCGGTCGGCGACTCGGTGGTCTCCCTGCCGAACGGCGGGACGGGCTCGGTCGCCGCGCAGGTCACGGTGAACGCCGCGGCTCCCGAGGGCCGTGAGTTCTTCGGCCGCGTGGAGCTGCTCAACGAGCGGGGCACGGTGACCGGTTCGGGCAACGTCGCGATCGAGACGGTCGTTCCGTAACCTGACCGCTGGTCTGGAACCAGGGCGGGGCGGGTGCTTTCGGCCCAGCGGGTCGTACGGGTCGACCTCGATCGACCAGTCGATGCGCTTGGCACCGTCCCACTGCTTGTCCTTGCCCTTCTGGTACAGGTTCAGCA
>NZ_JBFAXR010000223.1:0-6911 GCF_040680895.1 Streptomyces sp. NPDC051940
GTCGTCGACCCCGGCTCCGGCACGGTCTACGTCTACGGCACCTGGGACTGACGTACCGCCCCCGCCGCGTCAGCGGCTGGGAGCCGGGGCTGCGCTCGACGCTGAACAACCTCCTCACCAACGCGGCCGTGCACGGCGCGACGGACGGCACCCCGTCCCGTATCACCGTCACCGTGCGGCCGGACCCGGCGCGCGACGCCGCCGTGCTGACCGTCGACGACGAGGGCCCGGGCATCGCGCCGGAGGAACGGGCGCGGGTCTTCGACCGCTTCCGCCACCGGCCCGGCAGCCCCGGCTCGGGGCTCGGACTCACGCTGGTAGCGCAGCAGACCGCGCTGCACGGCGGCACGGTCGAGGTGACGCCCCCGCCGTCCGGGTGCGGGGCGCGCTTCGTACTGACCCTGCCGCTGGACGGGCCGGCGGATCCCTCCGTACGACGGGACTGGCTCGCGCGGGATCCCGACTCCCCGGTGCCCGCACAGGATTCCCACAAGAACGCCTCCTACGCTCCCCGCCGACCGAGCCGAGGAGGCTGACGCCATGAAGGCGAAGACCACCGCCGCCGCGCTGACCGCGGCGCTCGCCCTGCTGCTGCCCGTGAGCAGCGCCCACGCCGACGGCGGCGGCAAGAGCGGACCGCCCACCGGGGACGGGGCCGCGACGCTGTGCAAGCGCGTGCCGAAGATCGAGAAGCGGCTGGAGCGGGCGCTCAAGCGGCTGAACGGCGACGAGACCAGGCGCGGTTCGATCGCGCGGCTGGAGAAGCGGATCGAGAACGCCGGCAAGCTGGGCCACGAGGAGGTGGCCACGTTCCTCACCGACCGGCTGGAGTTCCGCAAGAAGCTCCCCGCGGAGATCGAGAAGCGGCAGACGGACCTGAAGGAGGTCCGCACCTGGTGCGAGGACAACGGCCTGAAGGTGGGCAGGCGATGAGGCGCGCGCTGCTCGCCGCGGCGGGCGCGGTGCTCACGGTGACGCTGCTGGCCGGCTGCGGGCCGGACGGCGGCGGTGACGCGGGCAGTCCGCAGGACGTGTCGCCGTCCGAGCTGGCCAGGATGCAGAAGCTGGTGGACGGCGCGGAGGGCGCGGCCGGTCAGGCGGACAAGGACGCGGCGGCCGAGGACTGAGACCGTGCGAGGGGCCCGGCAGCGAAATTGCCTGGCGGGGCGGCCGGATACGACCGAGACTCGCCCCATGAGCGACATGGGGACGTTCCGGGACGCGGTCACCGAGTGGGCGGCCGGTGGCCCCGGCGGCCCCGCGCGCGAGCTGGCGGAGCGGCTGTCCGTCCGTACGGTCGTGCTGCTCGAGGGCCTGAGCGACGTGGCGGCGGTCGGCGCGCTGGCCGCCGCCCGCGGCCGGGACCTGGCGGCGGAGGGCGTCTGCGTCCAGCCGATGGGCGGGGCGATGAGCGTCGGCCGCTTCACCCGGATCCTCGGCCCGGACGGGCTGGACCTGCGGCTGACGGGGCTGTGCGACGAGCGGGAGCTCGGCTACTACGTCCGGGGCTGGGAGCGGGCCGGCGCGGCGCGGGACGACATCTTCGTGTGCGCAGCGGACCTGGAGGACGAGCTCATCCGCGCGCTCGGCACCCGGCGGGTGGCGGAGCTCGTCGCGCAGGAGGGCGACGACCGGCCGCTGCAGACGTTCCTCCGCCAGCCCGCCCAGCAGGGCCGCCCGGCGGAGCAGCAGCTGCGCCGCTTCCTCGGCACGAAGAAGGGACGGAAGATCCACTACGGCCGCGTCCTCGTCGAGGCCCTCGACCCCGACCGCGTACCGGCCCCGCTGGAGGGGCTGTTCGCCGGCCTCTGAGCGACCGGGGCCCACTCGGCCGGACCTACGCCCCCACCGCCCCGGTCGACCCCCGCGGCGTCAGCGCGGGCGTCTGCACCGGATGGGACCGCGGCTCCTCCCCCGTGATCACCGCGAACAGTGTCCGCGCGACGTCCGCCCCGAAGCCGTGCACGTCGTGGCTCATCGCGGAGAGCGTGGGGTGCGTCAGCGCGCACAGCTGCGAGTCGTCCCAGGCCAGCAGCGATACGTCGGCGGGCACCCGCAGGCCCAGTTCGGAGGCCACCGACAGGCCCGCCACCGCCATGATGTCGTTGTCGAAGACGATCGCCGTCGGCCGCTCCGGTGACACCAGCAGCGAACGCGCCGCCCGCGCCCCCTCGTCGCCGGAGAAGCCGGTGGCGATCTGCCGCGGCTCCGGCAGCCCCAGCTCCCGTACGGCCGCCGCGAACGCCTCGTGCCGGATCGCGCTGTGCCCGAGGGTGGCGGGGCCGCCGACGCGGGCGATCCGCCGGTGGCCGAGGGCGGCGAGATAGCGCACGGCCTCCGCCACGGCGGTGGCGTCGTCCGTCCACACGGAGGTGAACCCGCCGGTCAGCGACGGGTGGCCGACGGCGACCGCGGGCAGGCCCAGCCCGGACAGGGCCTCGACCCGGGGGTCGTCGTTGTGGAAGTCGACCAGGATGGAGCCGGCCACCTGGCGGCCCTTCCACCAGCCCTCCTGCAGCGCGATCTCCTCGTCCAGATCGCGTACCAGCCGCAGCAGGAGGGAGCAGGAGCGCTCGCTGAGGACGCTCTCCACGCCGGAGACGAACTCCATGTAGAACGGTTCCAGCCCCAGCAGCCGCGCGGGCCGGCAGATCGCGAGGCCCACCGTGTCCACACGGGAGTTGGACAGCGACTGGGCGGCCCGGTTGGGCGCCCAGCCCAGCTCGCGGGCGGCGGCGAAGATCCGGTCGCGGGTGGTGTCGGAGAGGCCGGGCTTGTGGTTGAAGGCCAGCGAGACGGCACCCTTGGACACGCCCGCCCGGGCCGCGACGTCGTTGATGGTCGCCCGGGACGGTGCTTTCACGACGCCTCCAAGCTGAACAGGGCGGCGCGGACGTCCTCCGCGCGCGGCCGTGCCCATCCCCGTACGCCGATGCGCACCCGCTCGCCAGGCAGCAGGGTGACACGTCCGCGGTCGGCCACGGCAGTGGGGGCGAGGCGGTCGGCCTGCAGGACGAGGTCGCGGACGAGGGTGCGGGCGGCGACGACCACGGTGACGTCGTCGCCGTCGGACTCCAGGGTGACGTCGTACTCCGGGCGCGGGTACGCGAAGTCCTTGTCCCGTACGGGGAAGTGCCACGCGCGCAGGGGTTCGGCGCCGTCGGCCGCCTCGGCGACCAGGAACTCCTTCGCCGATCCGGCGGCGGGCACCAGCTCCTCCGGTACGTCGGCCAGGGCGACCGACCGCGCGGCGGCCGTGACCGGCACGGACGCCGAGGCAAGCACCGTCCCGTCGACCGCCGTCCGGCGCAGGGACACCGTCGTCTCCCAGGGCTCCGCGCCCTGGTTGCACACCGCCACCGCCGTCCGGCCGTCGCGCTGCGAGAGGGTGAGCAGCCGGTCGGCGTACAGGCGGCGCAGCTCGTACCACAGGGGCTTCGGGCGGGCGTCGCCGTCGATCGCGGCCCAGCTGGTGACCGGCCAGCAGTCGTTGAACTGCCACACCACCGTGCCCGCGCACAGCGGCCAGTGGGAGCGCCAGTGCTCGACGCCGGTGGCGACGGCGCGGGCCTGGTTGAGCTGGGTGAGGTAGTGCCAGCGGTCGAAGTCGTCCGGGACGGTGAAGTGGCGGGCCAGGCCGCGCTCCAGCTTGCCGTTGCCGTCCTCCGCCTTCTGGTGGTGCAGCATCGCCTCGGAGTGGGGCGCCAGTTGGTCCGCCCCCACGGCCCGCAGCATGGTGGCGTACGCGGCGGGGGCCTGCCAGCCGAACTCGGCGGAGAAGCGCGGCACGTCGTGCAGGTAGCCGGTGTAGTCCTGGCGGTTCCACACGTCCCAGGAGTGGTGGGTGCCGTGGGCGGGGTCGTTGGGGTGGTGGTCCCAGGAGCCGGACCAGGGGCTGCCGGGCCAGTACGGGCGGGTGGGGTCGAGTTCGGCGACGATCCGGGGCAGCAGGCCGAGGTAGTAGCCCTCGCCCCAGGAGTCGCCGGCCAGTTCCGGCTCCCAGTCCCAGTCGCGGAAGCCCCACAGGTTCTCGTTGTTGCCGTTCCACAGCACGAGGCTGGGGTGGGGCATCAGGCGCACGACGTTCTCGCGGGCCTCGGCGTCGACCTCGCCGCGCAGCGGCTGCTCCTCGGGGTAGGCGGCGCAGGCGAAGGGGAAGTCCTGCCAGACCAGCAGGCCGAGTTCGTCGCAGGCGGTGTAGAAGGACTCGTCCTCGTAGATGCCGCCGCCCCAGACGCGGATCAGGTCGACGTTCGCGGCGGCGGCCTGTTCCAGGCGCTCGCGGTAGCGGGCGGGGGTGACCCGGGAGGGCAGCGCGTCGTCGGGGATCCAGTTGACGCCGCGGGCGAAGACGGGTTCGCCGTTGACGACGAGCGTGAAACGGGTGCCGTGCCCGTCGGCGGAGGTGTCGAGGGCGACGGTGCGGAAGCCGATGCGGCGGGTCCAGGTGTCGAGGGGTTCGCCGGCCGCCGCGAGGGTGACCTCGCAGTCGTACAGCGGCTGCTCGCCGTAGCCGCGGGGCCACCACAGGGCCGCGTCCGGCACCTCGGCGGTCAGCACCGCCCGGTCGCCGTCGAAGGTCACGGCCGCGGTGACGCCGCCGACGGCGACGTGCGCGGTCAGCTCCCGTCCGGCGCCGGAGTCGGTGCGCGCCACCTCCAGCCGCAGCTCCACCCGTCCCGTGCCGTCGTCGCCGACGGTGACCAGGGGCCGTACGCGGGTCAGCCGCGCGACCGACCAGTGCTCGAGGCGCACCGGCCGCCAGATGCCCGCGGTGACCAGCGTCGGTCCCCAGTCCCAGCCGAAGCTGCAGGCCATCTTGCGGACGAACTGGAACGGCTCGTCGTACGGGCCGGGCCGCTCCCCCAGCCGTCCGCGCACCGCGTCCGCCTCGGTGTAGGCGGAGGTGAGGCGGACCTCCAGGGCGCCGTCGCGGCCGGTGACGTCGTAGCGGACCGAGCGGTGCATATTGCGGCTGGCGCCGAGGGTGTCGCCGGCGAGGACGACCTCGGCGACGGTGTCGAGCCCGTCGAAGACCAGGTCGGTGCGCTCGTGTCCGCCGTCGCACGGGGCGAGGCGGGCGGTGTACGTCCAGTCGCGGCGGCCCACCCAGGCCACGTCGCGCTCGTTGGTGCCGAGGTACGGATCGGGGATCAGGCCCGCCGCGAGCAGATCGGTGTGGACGCAGCCCGGGACCCGGGCGGGCAGGGCGGCGCCGTCGTGGCGCAGGGTCCAGCCCTCGGTGAGCGGGATGACGTCCTTCATGCGGGAGCTCCAATCGCGTTGCCTGACCAAGGCGTTCGGGAGGGAGTTCAACGTAGACCCGGCCGTCGCCCCCTGTCCATAAACCGGTCTAGTCAAATCTCGCCTCGCCGCACCACAGGCGCAAGGTAACGGTTTGGCATCATCGGCGAAACAGGACCTTTACCGGTTCAGAGCCCGCTGCCATAGTGCCGACCACTCACCTGAACCGCTCAAGTGGCGGCGCCCCCCTGAGGAGTTGGTGCGAATGAGGACCCGAGTGTCTGCCGGATCACTGCTCGCCGCCGCGGTGCTGGCCGCCGCCGTCGGCTGCACGGGCGGCGGGGCCGGAACGAGCGAGCAGTCCGTCGAGGGCGGCAGCGACCCGAAGGCGGTGTCCGGCGACATCACCGTCCTGACCCACCGCACGGACCTGGTGCAGAACGGGACGATGAAGAAGTACGCCGACGAGTTCCACAAGCGCTACCCGAAGGTCAACGTCACGTTCGACGGGATCACGGACTACGAGGGCGAAGTCAAGATCCGCATGAACACCACGAACTACGGTGACGTGCTGATGATCCCGGGCGTGATCGCCCGCAACGACTACCCGAAGTTCTTCGCCTCCCTCGGCACCCCGGCGGAGCTCGCCCAGAAGTACCGCTTCACCGGCTACTCCACGGTCGACGACAAGGTCTACGGCCTCTCCAACTTCGGCTCCGCGATGGGCTTCGTCTACAACAAGGCCGTCTGGGGGAAGGCCGGCATCACCGACTGGCCGACCACGCCGGACGAGTTCCTCGCCGGCCTGAAGGCGATCAAGGCGAAGACGGACTCCGTGCCGTACTACACGAACTTCAAGGACATGTGGCCCCTCACCCAGTGGCAGGGCTATCTGGGCGGGATGAGCTGCGACCCGCTCGGCAACGACAAGCTGGCCACGGCCGACGACCCGTGGGCCGAGGGAAGCGATCTGCGGACGATCGACACGCTGCTGTACGACGTGGTGAAGCAGGGGCTCGTCGAGAAGGACCCCACGACCACCAACTGGGAGAACTCCAAGGGCCTGATCGCCAAGGGCGAGATCGCCACGATGGCGCTGGGCTCGTGGGCCATCAGCCAGATGCAGGACGCGGCGACGAAGGCCGGGGCGAACCCGGACGACATCGGCTTCATGCCGTTCCCGCAGCAGAAGGACGGCAAGTGGTGCACGGCGCTGAACGGTGACTACCAGCAGGCGGTGAGCATCCACAGCAAGCACAAGGAGGCCGCACGGGCCTGGATCGAGTGGTTCACCGGCGAATCGGGCTACCCGGCGAACGAGAAGGCGGTCTCCACGCTGAAGTCCGACCCGCTGCCCGAGGCGCTGCAGCCGTTCACCGAGGCCGGCGTGGAGCTGGTGGAGATCTCCCAGGCCAAGGCCGTCCAGGTCAACGCCATCGACAACGCCTCCGAGGTGGGCTTCACCAAGCCGGACTACCGGCAGCGGATCGTCGAGATGGCCAAGGGCTCGCGGGACGGCAGCCTGGAGGGCGAACTGGACGCCCTGGCGAAGAAGTGGGCGGACGCGGTCGGGTCCGCGGGGTGACGGGAGTGACCGACATCGTGCGGCGTACCGGAGGGACGGATCTCGCACGACCTGCGCACGCCGCTGGCGGGGCTGCGGGCGA
>NZ_JBFAXR010000224.1:0-6799 GCF_040680895.1 Streptomyces sp. NPDC051940
GGGGTGCCGGACGGCGCGCGTCGCAAAGGCTGCGGGCAGTCGTGCCGCTGGGGCGGCACGGGTGGGCGCAGCCGGCCCGCAGGGCTCGCGCCGCCCGGGACCATCGGCTCACCGCGTGAGGGGGGGCGGGGCTGGGCGGTGCCGGAAGGCGCACACCGCAGGCTGCGGGCAGCCGGCCGCAGGGCTCGCGCCGCCCGGCACCACGGGCCACCGCGTGACGCGCGCCGCGGGCGGCCGCGGGCCCACCGCGTGACGCGCGCCGCGGGCGGCCGCGGGCTCACCGCGTGAGTGCGTACGACGTCGCCGCCCTGCGCGGCACCCGCACCGACGCCGGAGCCCACGCGGCAGCGACCCGCACCGGCCGCGTCAGCAGCAGCACGCCGTACGTCGCGACCAGACCCGCGGCCAGCGCCGCCAGGACCCCGATGCCGCCGAAGGCGAACTGCTCGCCCAGCAGGGCGATCCCGATCGCCGCCGCCACCCCGGGGTTCACCAGGTTCGACGTGGCGAGCGGTGCGCCCAGGCCGTTGCCGTAACCGGCCTGGGCCAGCAGCAGACCACCGGGGGAGAGGACCGCCACGGCCACCGCCGCCAGCACCGTCCCCGGACCGAACGACGGCCGCACCGCGACCGTCTGCGTCAGCACCGACGCGACGCCGAAGGCGAGACCGGACGACGTGGCGAGCGCGAGGCTGCGCCCCGTGGCGCTGCCGGCGAACCGCGCCCCGAGGCCGAGCGCCGCGAGCACCGCCGCCGTCGCGCCGACCACCCCGGCGATCTGGGCCCCGCCCAGCACCTGCAGATGGCCGTCGGACTGGGTGACCACGACGATCCCCGCCAGCCCGGTCATCGTCAGCGCCGCGCCCTTCCACTGCGTGGCCCCGACACGCCGGCCGGTGACGGCCGCCTGCAGCGGCAGCGCCAGGACGAGGGTCAGCGCGCCGAGCGGCTGGATCACGGTCAGCGGCCCGTACCGCAGAGCGACGATGTGCAGCAGCGCCCCGGCTATGTTCAGCCCGACCGCCACCCACCAGCCGCCCTGGCGCAGCGCCTTGACCGCGGAGGCGCGCCCGGCGATCCGCTCCTGCAGGACGGCACCGCTCGCGTACGCGACAGCAGAGGCGAGAGCCAGGAGAAGTGCTGCGTACATGGCGGTTCCTTCCATCAGGGCTGTACACGGGTGCGGTTGCTGTTTCCGCTACCACTGGACGAAAGTGCCGGGCTTTCCGTGACACCTCCCAAGGTAGGGAGGATTGAGGTCAGGTAGCGTCCGCAAGGGCTGACGAGCTGCGTACTTCTTCCGTGTCCTGCTGCTTGTTCTGACCCCCGGATGTGACAGAACTCATCGCTCCGGGCCGCCTTTTCGCCCGCGCGGCGCCGAGCCCGACCATCGTCAGCCCGACCGCCACCCAGACCCCGAGCGTGACCAGCGGCGCGGCGATCGCGTTGCCGTCGAAGAAGGCGACGGAGCGCAGCAGCGTGCCGCCCGCACCCGGGGGCAGCCACTGGCCGATCAGGCCGGCCGGCTCGGGGAGGAGCTCGGGCGCGGAGGTGACTCCGGAGAAGGGGTTGCCGAGCAGGACGACGAACAGCGCGCCGACACCGATACCGCGGGTACCGAGCAGGGCCGCGAAGCCGGCCACACCCGCGCCGCCGGCCAGGGCGGTGAGGGCGAACGCCCCCGCCTCGGCCCACCAGTTGCCGTCGACGATGCCGAGCCAGCTGTGCGCCAGCCCCGCCGCGACCAGGCCGACCAGGGCGGTACCGCCCAACAGCGCGGCGATCGCGCGGCGGCCGCGCAGTCCCGTCAGGGTGACCAGGGCGCCCGCGGCGACCCCGGCCAGGGCGAGCGGCAGCACGCTGGAGTTGAGCGCGGCGCCGCGCGGGTCCGCGGCGGGCGCGGCGACGACGTCGTCCACGGCCACCCGGCCGGCATCCGGGCCGGCCTGCTCCTGGACGGCGGCGGTCAGCAGCTGGGCGACCGTCGGGCTCGCGGCGCTCGCCGTGAGCACCTTGGGTCCGTCCGGCGTGGCGACGACCGCGCCGTAGATGTCGCGCTCCTGGATCGCCGTGCGGGCGGCGCTCTCGTCCTCGTACGCCGTGACCTCGAAGGCGCCGTCGCGCGCGGCGAACTGCTTCTCCAGCTGCGCCGTGGCGTTCGCCGGCCCGGCGACGCCGACGGGCAGGTCGCGGGGAGCCAGGCGCGCGCTGGGCCAGGTGAAGGCCCACAGCGCGAGGGCGATCACGACGGGGAGCAACAGGATCACGGCGATCATGCTGCGGTTCTGGCGGTGCATGGGAGCCTCCGGCCTTGCTCTCGTGATTCCGTAGCGGTGGAAGTAAAGAGAAGGATCGTTCGTTTTTGTGTCGGGACCACTGTCTCCCCACCCTGCTTCCTTGTCAAGAATGAATGTTCGTTTTAGCCTGGGGTCATGGCTCGTGTATCCCAGGAACACCTCGACGCCCGCCGCCGGCAGATCATCGACGGCGCCCGCCGCGTCTTCACCCGGCGCGGCTTCCACGCCACGTCGATGCAGGACATCCTCAAGGAGACCGGTCTGTCGGCCGGTGCGGTGTACCGCTATTTCCGCGGCAAGGACGAGATCATCGCGGCGGTGGCGGACGGGGCGTTCACGGCGCTGCGCGAGGCCTTCCTCAGCGCGGTCCGCGACGAGCCGCTGCGTCCCCTGGAGGACGTGCTGTCGGGCGTGATCGCCATGGCCCTGGAGGAGGAGGGGCCCGGTGGCGAGCAGCCCGCGGGGCCGATGGCCGGCCAGGCGTTCCCGCAGCTGGTCCTGCAGGTCTGGGGCGAGGCCCTGGGCAGCGAGCCGCTCTCCGAGATCCTGCACAACGGCTACAAGGGCATGCGCGAGGCGTGGGGCGAGCTGATCGGGGCGTACCAGGAGGCCGGGGTCCTGCGGTCGGACGTCCCCGCCGACGACATCGCCCGCGCACTGATCGCGATGTGCCAGGGGCTGCTCGCCCAGCACGCCCTCTTCGGCAACATCACGAGCGACGTCCTGCGCAACGGCCTGCGCGCCCTGCTGACGGCCGATCCCGCGAAGCTGCCGACGGCGACGGAGGCCGCCGCCACGGCGTAGCCCGTCGGCTGTCGCCGCCTCACCCGCAGCGCGGTCCGGGCGGTCACGCCCCCGCGGCGGGGAGCGCCAGCGCCTGGGCGAGGGCGGCCGTCAGACCGGCGGCGTACACCGGCACGTGCCGGTCCGCCCATGTGGAGGCGAGCCGCAGGAAGTCCTCGAGGTCGCGTTCGACCGCACGCAGCAGCGCGTGCAGCTCGTCGGCGGGAACCTCGATCGCCGGGCTGTCGCCCTGCTCCGCGTCGAGGACCAACCGCACCACGTCCCCCACGCGTTGCACGGCCGGCGAGGGGTCGTGCCCGAGCCACACCTCCCCCACGCCGTCCACGGCCCCGAACCAGTCCCGCCAGTCCTCCAGCCCGCAGCAGCACCCGGGCGTGAGCGCCACGCCCCGCGCGGTGTCGGCCGCCTGCAGCCCACCGGGCACCACCCACCCGTCCCGCGAGACCACCGCGGCCAGTACGTCCTCGAAGGAGCGGCCCGCGGGGTCCCCCGCGCAGTACGACACGAACGTCAGCACGGCCGTCCCCACCTCGGCATCGCTCATCGCCCCGCCCAGGGGCAACAGCTCCCAGGCTCCGGTGTCGGAGACGTCCCAGGGCACGGGCCCCTCCCAGGGCTGCACCTCGAGGACGGCTCGCAGTTCGATCACGCCGCGCTCCTCATCCCTCCGCCGCCCGCACATGCAGATGCGCCGGCCCCGGCCACTTCGGCGGATGCGGGGGATAGACCTCGGCCAGGGCGAAGGACGACTTCTGTGCGACCCGGCACGACGCCTCGTTCTCCACGGCGTGGATCAGCTGAACGCGCGCCAGCCCCAGGTCCGTGAACCCCCACTCCGTGACGCGCGTCAGCGCGCGCGGCGCGATGCCCCTGCCCCGGGCCGCGTTCGTCGTCCAGTAACCGGCCTCCGCCTCGGGTGCGGCGGTGGACCGGCGCTTGAGGGTCACATGGCCGAGCGGCGGACCGCCGGCCTCCGTGATCGCGAAGCCCAAGCGCAGCCCCGTCGCCCAGCCCTCGTGCTGGGACGCGACCCAGCGCTCGGCCTCCTCCCGGGTACGGGCCTGCGCGGCCAGCCATCGCTGCAGCGAGGCGTCCTCGTACGCCGCGAGCACCGCCTCGACGTCCGCGTCCCGCCACGGACGCAGGGTGAGCGCGGGGGCGCCGGCCGTGGGCGGGACGTGCAGGGTGAGCGTCACTCCGCCGCCCCGAACAGCTCCAGGCAGCGGTCGACGCCCTCGATCTCCACCGGCGGGCGGTCCGAGCGCTCCCAGTCCTCCCGCGACAGCCGCAGCCGCCGCGAGACGACGACCTTGCCGTCCAGCACGTCCCGGCTGATCCCGTCCGGCCGGTAGCCGAGCTTGCGGGACACCCCCATCGAGGCGTGGTTGTCCTCGAACGCCTCCGTCGTGGCGGACACTCCGCCCAGCCCGGCGAACACCAGGGCCAGCGCCGCGTGCCGCGACTCCGTGCCCAGGCCGCGCCCGTGGTACGCCAGCCCCAGCCAGGAACTCGTCGTCACCTCGCGGCGCACCCCGAAGTCCCGCGCCCGGATGCCCTGCACCCCGACCGCCTCGCCGTCGAGGAAGGCGGCCAGCCCCAGCGACCAGCCGTCGGGCTGCCAGTCGCCGAGCCTCCCCCAGTGCCCCTGTACGACGCGCCGGGCCACCTCCGCCGGCGTCCCCTCCGTCCACGGCGTGAGGAACGGGCGCTCGTCCGGCGCGTGCACGCCCTGCGCGGCGAGGTCGGCGAGCGCCGCCAGGTCCCCTTCGCCGGGGAGGCGCAGCTCCAGTCGTGCGGTGCGCAGGCGCAGCCCCAGCAGGGGCCAGTGGTCGATCAGCATGCGGGCAGTGTGCCTCCCCGCACCCGCCCGCGGCACGGGGTTTTCCAAGCAGCCGGGCCCACTTCACCGCCCCCCCCGCCGGGCCTGCTTCACCGCCCCCGCCGGCCCTACTTCACCGCCCCCCGCGTGAACCCGTTGTAGATGTACCGCTGCAGGAACAGGAACACCACCAGCGTCGGCACGATCACCAGCACCACCCCCGCCGAGATCACCTCCCAGTGCGCCCCGTAGGGCCCCTTGAAGCGGAACAGCGCCGTGGAGATCACGCCCTTGTCGTCCGACTGCAGATACAGGAACGGGATGTAGAAGTCGTTGTAGACCGTCACCCCCTTGATGATCACCACGGTCGCGATCGCCGGCCGCAGCAGCGGCAGGATCACCTTCCGGTAGACCGTGAACGCGTTCGCCCCGTCGATCCGCGCCGCCTCGTCCAGCGACACCGGGATACCCCGGATGAACTGCAGGAAGATCACGACGGCCACGATGTCCGTACCCGTGTAGAGCAGGACCGGCGCCCAGAAGGAGTCGACCAGCCCGAAGCTGTTGACCACCTGGAACGTCGCCACCTGCGTCGTCACCCCCGGCACCAGTGCCGCCACCAGGAACAGCCCCAGCACCGTCTTCTTCAGCCGGAAGGCGAACCGGTCGATCGCGTACGCCGTCATCGACCCGATCAGCACCGTGCCGCCGATGGCGAAGACCAGGATGAACGCCGTGTTCGCGAACGCGCCGAGCATGTCCGCGTCCCGGAACGCCGTCACGTAGTTGCCGAGGTTCAGCCAGTCGCCGGGCGGCGACAGCGCCCCGCCGTCCTGTGCCTCGCGGTCGGTCTTCAGCGAGGTCAGCAGGATCACCGTCAGCGGCCCCAGCACCACCACCGACGCGATCACGAGGGAGAGGTACTTCAGCGCCGTCGCCGCCGCCCGCCGGACGCGGACCGGGCCGGACACCGCCACCGAGGAGGCCGTACTCATACGAGGTCCACCTTGTCGTCCGGGAAGAGACGCTTCTGCACCCACGTGATGACCAGGATCAGCACGAGCAGCGCCACCGCGCAGGCCGAGGCCAGGCCCGTCTTGTTGAACTGGAACGCCAGCTTCACCGTCTGGATCACGAACGTCTCGGTGTCCGTCGCCCCGCCGGTCATGACGTACGGGATCTCGAACACGGACAGCGATCCGGACACCGCCAGGATCACGCTGAGCCCGACCACCGGCCGGATCCCGGGCGCGATGATGTGCCGGAACTGCTGCCAGCGCGACGCGCCGTCCAGCGACGACGCCTCGTACAGCTCGCCGGGGATCGACTGGATCGCGCCGAGGAACAGCACGAAGTTCAGCCCCAGGAAGCGCCACACCGACACCCCCGCGAGCGAGGTGTTGGCGGAGAACGGCGTGCCGAGCCAGGCGTGGTCGGTGTGGACGCCCAGCAGGGACAGCGCCGAGTCCAGCGTGCCGCCGTCCTGGAAGAAGTAGAGGAAGACGAAGCCGATCGCGACGCCGTTCATCAGGTACGGGAAGAACAGGATCCCCTTGAACAGGTTGCGGAAGCGGACGTCGAAGCTCAGCACCACCGCGAAGTACAGGGCGAGGACGATCTGCACCGCCGAGGCGGCCAGGTAGTAGAGGCTGACGAAGAAGACCTCGAAGAGGTCCTCCCGGGTGAACAGCTCCCGGTAGTTGTCGGGGCCGGTGAAGTGCAGCTCCGGGCTGACACCGTCCCAGTCGGTGAAGCTGTACGCGAGCTGGTTCGCCACCGGCACATAGGTGAACGTGACCAGCAGGGCCAGCGGGGCCGCGAGGAAGAACCAGGGCGTGACCCGCCGCCAGGCCCGCGCCCGGCGCGCGGCGGCGGGGAC
>NZ_JBFAXR010000225.1:0-6740 GCF_040680895.1 Streptomyces sp. NPDC051940
GGGGCTGGTAAGCCCCCCAGCGACCACCGGCCGGGGACGGAAGAGGGCGGGCGGTCGCGGCCCGGCGCTCGCGGGTTGGTGACCGTTCGCCGTTATGGATCGAAGCGATTCTGCGGCCCCAAGGGGCCTTGCCGGCCGGAGCGCGGGGGAACGGCGCCAAGGCGCCGCCCAGCGAACGGCTCCGCTGACGCTACGCCGGATACGCAGCGAGGCGGCTCCGCCGCGCTGCGCCGGATACGGAGCGAGGCGGCTCCGCTGCGCTGCGCCGGCATGCCGGCGTGACCGGCCCCCTTCCAGCCCGTCCGGCGTCTGAGGACTGAGGCGCGAAGCGCCGAACCGCGCCGCAGGCGCCAGCGGGGCTGGACGCTTCCAGCGTGACCGCAGCACCACCTCAGCCCGTCCGGCGTTTGAGGACTGAGGCGCGAAGCGCCGAACCGCGCCGCAGGCGCCCCGCAAACCGCAGCACGCGCAGCGAGCCGTACCCTGACACCCATGGACTACGTATCCGCATTGGTGCCGCCGACCGTGATGGCGATCCTCTTCACGTTCCTCATCATCAGGATGGTGAAGAGCCAGGGAGGCCCCAACAAGGCCAAGGAAGACGCAATCCTCGACCAGGCGGAAGCCGCCACCGCGCAGGCAAGCGCGCTCCGCCAGAAGACGAGCGATTCCTAAACGCCCGAATTGACAGGGTTCCCGGGAACACCCCGGGTATCGTGCTCTGCGTGGTCCGCCCATTAGGAGAGCTCGAAGACGCCGTCATGACCCGGGTCTGGCAGTGGAACCGCCCGGTCACCGTCCGGGAAGTGCTGGAGGAACTCCAGCAGGATCGGTCCATCGCTTACACGACGGTCATGACCGTCATGGACAACCTCCACACAAAGGGCTGGCTGCGCCGCAGCACCGAAGGCCGCGCTTATCGATATGAGGCGGTCTCCACCCGCCCCGCGTACTCCGCCGCCCTCATGAACGAAGCCTGGGCCGCCAGCGACAACCCCGCCGCGGCCCTCGTCGCCTTCTTCGGGATGATGTCCCCGGAACAGCTCGAGGCCCTGCGGGACGCGCTGCGGGTCGTATCCATTGATACGGCCGAACCCCCTTCCGCGAATCCCCCGCAGCCTCCACCCATTGCGAATGACGCCCACGAAGCGGCGCCCCGCGAAGAGACCCCCCGCGAAGAGACGCCCCCCGAAGACCCCGGCTCCGCCCCGGAAGCCCCGGGGCGATAGCGTCCGCCCATGAGTGACGCACGACCCCGCTTTTCCGCCTCGGTCACCGTGCGCCGCGCCCGCACCACGGACGTCCGCGCCCTGCGGCGGCTGCTGGACGAGTACGCGCACGACGGCATCCTGCTGGACAAGGCGACGGTGACCCTCTACGAGGACATCCAGGAGTTCTGGGTGGCCGAGCGGGACGAGGACGGGCAGGTCGTCGGCTGCGGGGCGCTGCACGTGATGTGGGAGGACCTGGCCGAGGTCCGGACCCTGGCCGTCGATCCCGTGGCCCGCGGCACCGGCGTCGGGCACCTTTTGCTCGCCAAGCTCCTGCAGACCGCCCGCTGGCTCGGCGTCCGCCGAATTTTCTGCCTGACGTTCGAGGTGGACTTCTTCACGAAGCACGGCTTCACAGAGATCGGTGAGACTCCGGTGGATACGGATGTCTACAGTGAGCTGCTGCGTTCCTATGACGAGGGCGTTGCGGAGTTCCTGGGGCTGGAGCGGGTGAAGCCGAACACCCTGGGCAACAGCCGGATGCTGCTGCAACTGTATTGATCTCCGGCGATTGCCGCAGGAGATCACCGGAATCGGTGCGCTATGTCCGAATCGAGTGGATTTTGTACGGCAATCCCCTGTCGGGTTCTGCGCCAGGGTTTGTGTTTTTCCCGGAAAAGCGGTTTGCTTTCGCAGTACTCGTTGTTTTCGATGAAAGGGAAGCCCGGTGGCACAGAAGGTTCAGGTCCTTCTTGTCGACGACCTCGACGGCGGCGAGGCGGACGAGACGGTCACGTTTGCCCTGGACGGCAAGAGCTACGAGATCGACCTCACCACTGACAACGCCGAGAAGCTCCGCAGCGCACTCGAGCCGTTTGTGAAGAACGGCCGCCGTACGGGCGGACGCTCGGCCGGTCGCAAGGTACGGGCCGCCGCGGGCGGTGACGATCTCACTCCGAAGATTCGCGCCTGGGCCAAGGAGAACGACATCGAGGTGAATGACCGCGGACGCGTGCCCGCCTCGGTCAAGGAGGCGTACAACAAGGCCCACGGTCTCGCCTGACCCGTTCTTCGGGCCGTTCGGCTCGGTCAGGGGGCGCTTTCCCGTTCGCCGGGTGGGAAACCCGGTGGGTGCGGGGCGCGCCCCCTAAGGCATTTCCGGCTCCCGGGCGCCGCCCGGCGGGCCCGTCGCCCCGGCCGGTGCGGAAAGCCCGGGGTGGAATAGCCGCAGCCGATGGCAGGCGGTGGCCGCCGCGCTGACGAGCCGTACGAGATCCGCGGGCTCCGCGCCGCCTGGGCCGCCTGCCCCAACCGGCTTTCCGGGCCCCCGCCCGCCCCCCTGCGTCAGCGTCAGCGCCGGCAGTCGGCCCAGCGCCTCCGGCGTCGGCGGGCGCAGCCACACCGCCCCCGCGAACTCGCCCGGCACCGGCCGGCGGGCGTCCAGGTCCAGCGGGATGTCGCCCCACTCCAGCCAGCACAGCAGGCCCGGCAGCTCCGCCGCCGACTCCGCGGCGATCAGGAAGCGCATCCGCCGGCCCGCCAGCGCCACCGGTCCCGTCCGCAGCCGCCGCCCGAGCACCGCGAGCCCCGCCGCCGCCGGCAGCTCGAGCACGTCGAACCCGTACGTCTCCCGCTGCCGCGGCACCCCCCGCGCCCCCGTCTGCGGGCGCGCGTGCGCGCAGCCCTGAGCGAACAGGACCGGCGCGGCCTCGGCGGTGGACCCCATGCCGGGATCAACGGCGAAGCGCCGCCCCGGTTACGTAAGGTGGCTGATCCAGCACTCTCCGTCCGCTTCCGGTCCGCCGATGGAACGCATGCTTGTTCGCCCTTAGCGCAGGGAAGCCGTGCCGAAATCGCATGTACCTGAACGCGGGGAGGGTAGAACTTGGCTAGTGGGAGCGGTGCGGCCCCCGTGCGGCCGGGGGTGGCGTTCGCCATCGGCGTAGCGGCAATGAGCGTATTCGCCTGGCCTGGGGGAACATCGTTCCGCACCATCAGGTTGGAGCAGGTGTCGACTTGTACGGTGCGGGAGGCTCGTGGAGTCAGCGTCCGGGTGTCGGCAGTTGGAATGAGCGGTCCCCGCTTGCGGGACTAAGCTGCGGAAGGACAGGGAGGGGACAGCCCCCTTTACTGCCTGACCGCTCTGAGGAGCGATAACGATGTTCGAGAGGTTCACCGACCGCGCGCGGCGGGTTGTAGTCCTGGCTCAGGAAGAAGCCCGGATGCTCAACCACAACTACATCGGCACCGAGCACATCCTTCTGGGTCTCATCCACGAGGGTGAGGGTGTCGCCGCTAAGGCCCTGGAGAGCCTCGGGATTTCGCTCGAGGCGGTCCGCCAGCAGGTGGAGGAGATCATCGGCCAGGGTCAGCAGGCCCCGTCCGGCCACATCCCCTTCACGCCCCGCGCCAAGAAGGTCCTGGAGCTGTCGCTCCGCGAGGCCCTTCAGCTGGGGCACAACTACATCGGCACGGAGCACATCCTGCTCGGCCTGATCCGCGAGGGCGAGGGCGTCGCCGCCCAGGTCCTGGTCAAGCTGGGCGCCGATCTGAACCGGGTGCGGCAGCAGGTCATCCAGCTGCTCTCCGGCTACCAGGGCAAGGAGGCCGCCACCGCCGGCGGCCCCGCCGAGGGCACCCCCTCGACGTCGCTCGTCCTGGACCAGTTCGGCCGCAACCTCACGCAGGCCGCTCGTGAGTCCAAGCTCGACCCGGTCATCGGGCGCGAGAAGGAGATCGAGCGCGTCATGCAGGTGCTGTCGCGCCGTACGAAGAACAACCCCGTGCTCATCGGTGAGCCCGGCGTCGGCAAGACGGCCGTCGTGGAGGGGCTCGCCCAGGCGATCGTCAAGGGCGAGGTGCCCGAGACGCTCAAGGACAAGCACCTCTACACCCTCGACCTCGGCGCCCTGGTCGCCGGCTCCCGCTACCGCGGTGACTTCGAGGAGCGCCTGAAGAAGGTCCTCAAGGAGATCCGCACCCGCGGCGACATCATCCTGTTCATCGACGAGCTGCACACGCTGGTCGGTGCGGGCGCCGCCGAGGGCGCGATCGACGCCGCCTCGATCCTCAAGCCGATGCTGGCCCGCGGCGAGCTGCAGACCATCGGCGCCACCACGCTGGACGAGTACCGCAAGCACCTGGAGAAGGACGCGGCCCTGGAGCGCCGCTTCCAGCCCATCCAGGTCGCCGAGCCGTCCCTCCAGCACACCATCGAGATCCTCAAGGGTCTGCGCGACCGGTACGAGGCGCACCACCGGGTGTCCATCACGGACTCCGCCCTGGTGGCAGCCGCGACCCTCGCCGACCGCTACATCTCCGACCGCTTCCTGCCGGACAAGGCGATCGACCTGATCGACGAGGCCGGCTCCCGGATGCGCATCCGCCGGATGACCGCTCCGCCGGACCTCCGCGAGTTCGACGAGAAGATCGCCGACGTGCGCCGGGAGAAGGAGTCGGCGATCGACTCCCAGGACTTCGAGCTGGCCGCGGGTCTCCGCGACAAGGAGAAGCAGCTGCTGGCCGCGAAGGCCAAGCGGGAGAAGGAGTGGAAGGCCGGCGACATGGACGTCGTCGCCGAGGTGGACGAGGAGCTGATCGCCGAGGTCCTGGCCACGGCCACGGGCATCCCGGTCTTCAAGCTCACCGAGGAGGAGTCCTCGCGTCTGCTGCGCATGGAGGACGAGCTCCACAAGCGGGTCATCGGCCAGAAGGACGCCATCAAGGCGCTCTCGCAGGCGATCCGCCGTACGCGGGCGGGTCTGAAGGACCCGAAGCGCCCGGGTGGCTCGTTCATCTTCGCGGGTCCCTCCGGTGTCGGTAAGACGGAGCTCAGCAAGACCCTCGCCGAGTTCCTCTTCGGCGACGAGGACGCGCTGATCCAGCTCGACATGTCGGAGTTCTCCGAGAAGCACACGGTCTCGCGCCTCTTCGGTTCGCCCCCCGGTTACGTGGGCTACGAGGAGGGCGGCCAGCTGACGGAGAAGGTGCGCCGCAAGCCGTTCTCGGTCGTCCTCTTCGACGAGGTCGAGAAGGCCCACCCGGACATCTTCAACTCGCTGCTGCAGATCCTGGAGGACGGTCGGCTGACCGACTCCCAGGGCCGGGTCGTGGACTTCAAGAACACGATCATCATCATGACCACCAACCTCGGCACCCGGGACATCTCCAAGGGCTTCAACCTCGGCTTCGCGGCCGCGGGCGACGTCCAGGCCGGGTACGACCGGATGAAGGTCAAGGTGGCGGAGGAGCTCAAGCAGCACTTCCGGCCCGAGTTCCTGAACCGTGTCGACGACATCGTCGTCTTCCACCAGCTGTCCCGGGAAGACATCATCGAGATCGTCGACCTGCGGATCAACGAGCTGGACAACCGGCTCAAGGACCGCGACATGGGCATCGAGCTCTCCACCGACGCCAAGAACCTGCTGGCCAAGAAGGGCTTCGACCCGGTCATGGGCGCCCGTCCGCTGCGCCGCGCGGTGCAGCGGGAGATCGAGGACACCCTGTCCGAGAAGATCCTCTTCGGCGAGCTGCGTCCGGGCCACATCGTGGTCGTCGACGTGGAGGGTGAGGGCGAAGAGGCCAAGTTCACCTTCCGCGGCGAGGAGAAGTCGGCCCTGCCCGACGCCCCGCCGGTCGACGCGGCGGCAGGCGGCACGGCCGGCCCCAACCTGACCAAGGAGGCGTAGGGGGGTGTAGGGCTCGGGCCCTGACCTCTGGTCGACGCTACGAAGGGCGCTCCCCTGTGGGGGGCGCCCTTTGGCGTGGGGGGTGGGGGGTGGGCTGCTGGGGGTGTTCGTGGCCGGTTGGCGGTGGGGATCGAAGTGATTCTGCGGCCCCAAGGGGCCTTGCCGGGCGGAGCGCGGGGGGCCGGCGCCTTGCGCCGCCCAGTGAACGGCTCCGCTGGCGCTGCGCCGGTGCGAAGCGGGGCGGCTCCGCTGCGCTGCGCCGGGGTGTGTCGTCGGGTGGGCCGGTGTGGTTGCGCCGGCTCCGCTGCGCTCCGCCGGCTGATGCGAAGCGAACGGCTCCGCTGGCGCTCCGCCGAGGGATGCCGTGGGTGACCCGGTGCGCTGGACCGGCTCCGCTGCGCTGCGCCGGCATGCCAGCGTGACCGGCCCCCTTCTCAGCCTGTCCGGCGTTTGAGGACTTCGGGCGAAGCCCGAAGCGCGTCAGCCGACGCAACCGCACCTCCAGCCGGTCCGGCGCTTGAGGACTGAGGCGCGAAGCGCCGAGTCGCGCCGCAGGCGCCTGCGGGACCGGACGCATCCGAGCGTGACCGCAGCACCATCCCAGCCCGTCCGGCGTTTGAGGACTGAGGCGCGAAGCGCCGAGTCGCGCCGCAGGCGCCTGCGGGACCGGACGCATCCGAGCGTGGCCGCAGCACCATCCCAGCCCGTCCGGCGTTTGAGGACTGAGGCGCGGAGCGCCGAGTCGCGCCGCAGGCGCCTGCGGGACCGGACGCATCCGAGCGTGGCCGCAGCACCATCCCAGCCCGTCCGGCGGTTGAGGACGAGGCGCGCAGCGCCGACC
>NZ_JBFAXR010000226.1:0-6708 GCF_040680895.1 Streptomyces sp. NPDC051940
TCTCCCTCCCCGCCCTCCCCGCTCAGCGCTCGAAGCGCCGGTCGTACTCCCCCCGCAGCTCCTCCATCGGCATCCCGCCCAGCTCCGGCTCCGGTTCCTCCGACGCCGACACCGAGGCCTCCGCCGCGCGCGTGCGGGCCCGGCGGGTGCCCCAGGTCATCGTGGCGAGGACGCCGCCGAGGAGCATGCCGGCGCCCGTCGCGGCCATCGGCCACCAGTCGGGCCAGTCGTACTCGCCGGCCGCCTCGAGGCCCGCCAGGACGGCCACGGTGACCAGCACCAGGCCGATGAGGAGCCGCGCCGGCTCGAACTCGTGCGACTTCATCGCGTTCCTCCGCCGGTCACCGGGGCCTGCTCCACGTCGAGCTGGCCGACGCTCACCTTGAGGTCGAGGTCGAGGACGCCGACCGGTTCGCGGTCCGACGGCGTGAGGACCATGTCGCGGTCGTGGTCGATGGAGATGTCGACGTCCTTGCCCGCCTCGGTGCCCGGCAGTTCGAGATCGCCGACGCTGACCTCGCTGCTCAGCCGGACCTCCGGAGACCGCGGCACGATGACCCGCAGCCGTCCCGCGCTCACCTCCGCCCGTACCTCCAGGGTCTGGTCCTTCGCCAGCTTCACCTGCGACAGGTCGAGCGTGGCGTCACCGGTGCCGAGCTTGTAGACCGGCTGGACCTCCGCGGCCGACGCCGGCCGCCAGGTGGTGTCCATCCACTCGGACGTGACGTCCTTCGGCAGCGCGAGCGCCACCGTCAGCAGCAGGGCCGTGGTCAGCGACCAGAAGACGGTGCCCCCGCCCGTACGCCCGAGCCGGGAGCTCACCGCGAAGCCCAGCCCGAAGACGCCGAGCGCGCACGACAGACCCAGAGCGAGGCTCGTACCCAGCGGATGGTTCGACCAGGTCGCCGAGGAGACGATGCCGCCGGTGACGACGGCGAGCACGAAGACCACCCCGCCGATCCCCGACCGCTCGCGCCGCACCGGCCGCGACCGCACCGCGCGGGCCGCCGCCTTGTCGTACGGCTCGTCGGGCGGGCCCCACAGATAGAGCGAGGGACCGTCCTTGGTGAGCGGATCGCGCCACCACGACGGCGGCTGCGGCACGGGCGGCGGCGCCGTCTCCGGGGGCGCGTCCGCGACGGCCTGCGCCGTGGCGTCGTCCCCGAGCACCGCGCCGCTCTCGACGTCGCGCCGGTGCCGCGACCAGTAGCAGGCGCCGGCCAGGCTCAGCGCCAGCATGGCGGTGAAGACGTGCGCCTCGCCGTTGCGCAGCATCGACAGGAACAGCCCGCAGCCGACGACCATCACCAGCAGCGCCGTCAGCGACGCGCCCTCGACGCGTCCGGACAGCAGCCGCCGGCCCTCGTTCTCCTCCTCGCCCTCACCGGGGATGAGCAGCCACGCCATGCCGTACGCGACCAGCCCGAGGCCGCCCGTCACCGCGAGCACGCCGAACACGACGCGGAAGATGACGGGGTCCATGGCGTAGTAGCGGCCCAGGCCGGCGCAGACCCCGCCCATCACCTTGTGGGTGCGGCTGCGCGTCAGCCGGTCGCGGACGGCGGGGGCCTCCTTCTCGGGAGTCTCCTCGCCGTGTGCGGGCCCGGCGGGCCTGGTCGCTGTCATACGTACATGGTGGCCGACCCGGCGGCCCCGCACAGCACACGGGTACCCGGAGCTGTCCCTGAAATCCGCCCCCGTACCGAGACCAGGGGTCTGTCAGGGGCGACCCTGATACCGACGATGCCCGCGACGTGTGACGATCGTTGTCATGGCCCCCAGCAGCACTGGCACGGCGTTCGCCGCGGAGACCGCCGAGAAGACGGCGGAGGACGAGCCGTACCGCAAGCTCTACCGCAGCGCGGACGGCCGCATGCTCGGCGGGGTGGCCCGCGGGCTCGCGGGCCACCTCGGCGTGCCCGTGTCCTGGGTGCGGATCATCTTCGTCGTCCTGCTGATGTCGGGCGGGCTGGGGATGCTGCTGTACGCCGTGTTCTGGTTCGTCGTACCCCTCGGGCAGGGCGGCACCTCGCTGCCGAAGGCCCGTCCGTTCCGCCGCCGCCCCGACAAGGGCCAGATCCTCGCGCTGATCGCGCTGGTGATCGCCGCCGGCGTCTTCGTCGGCAGCCTCAACCTCGGCCGCGGCAACGCCTTCCTCTTCCCGCTGATGCTGATCGGTGCCGGAGTGGCCCTGGTCTGGCGGCAGGCGGACAACGCGCGGCGCGCCCGCTGGGCGGAGATGACCCGCCGCGGCCGGTTCATCCCGCTCGCCCGCGGCGGGGCCGGGGTGGTGCTGGTCGG
The DNA here is from genome assembly GCF_040680895.1 of Streptomyces sp. NPDC051940. Taxonomy (NCBI): domain Bacteria; kingdom Bacillati; phylum Actinomycetota; class Actinomycetes; order Kitasatosporales; family Streptomycetaceae; genus Streptomyces; species Streptomyces sp. NPDC051940. Next base: position 2,302 of record NZ_JBFAXR010000226.1, read on the forward strand.
CGCCGGCGTCAGCGCGATATTCGTGGTGCAGGGCTCCGCCAAGCACCTGGGGTCCGTGCTGCAGGCGTCGCTGCTGGTGATGGTGGGTGTGGCGCTGCTCGCCGGACCGTGGCTGGTGCGGATGGTGCAGGACCTCTCCGAGGAGCGGACGATGCGGATCCGCGCCCAGGAGCGCGCGGAGGTCGCGGCGCACGTGCACGACAGCGTGCTGCACACCCTCACCCTCATCCAGCGCAACGCCGACGACGCGGCGGAGGTCCGCAAGCTGGCGCGGGCCCAGGAGCGGGAGCTGCGCGCCTGGCTGTACAAGCCGGAGGGCACGGGCCGCGACGAGGAGGACCAGCCCGACACTCTGGCGGACGCGGTCCGCAAGACGGCGGCCGAGGTGGAGGACCACCACGGCGTCCCCGTCGAGGTGGTGTGCGTCGGCGACTGCCCGGTGGACGAGCGGCTGGTCGCGCAGTTGCAGGCCGCCCGCGAGGCGATGGTCAACGCCGCCAAGTACGGTGGCGAGGGCGGCGCGGTCCAGGTGTACGCGGAGGTCGAGGGCCGCACGGTCTTCATCTCCGTACGGGACCGGGGCCCCGGATTCGACCTGGATTCCGTACCGGCCGACAGAATGGGCGTACGGGAGTCCATCATCGGCAGGATGGAACGCAACGGCGGTACGGCGCGGCTGCGGGCCGTGCCGGACGGCGGCACGGAAGTGGAACTCGAGATGGAGAGGGCGGCGGACTCGTGACCGAGGACGAGACGAAGAGCGGGGACGACCGCCGGGTCCGGGTGGTCCTGGTCGACGACCACCGGATGTTCCGGGCCGGCGTCCAGGCGGAGATCGGCGTGACGGACGAGACGGGCGTCGAGGTCGTCGGCGAGGCGGCCGACGTGGACCAGGCGGTCACCGTCATCACCGCGACGCGGCCCGAGGTGGTGCTGCTGGACGTGCATCTGCCGGGCGGCGGCGGGGTCGAGGTGCTGCGGCGCTGCGCGCCGCTGATGGCCGACGCGCAGCAGCCGGTGCGGTTCCTGGCGCTGTCGGTGTCGGACGCGGCGGAGGACGTCATCGGCGTGATCCGCGGCGGCGCGCGCGGCTACGTCACGAAGACGATCACCGGCAAGGACCTGGTCGGCGCGATCTTCCGGGTGTCGGACGGCGACGCGGTGTTCTCGCCGCGGCTGGCGGGCTTCGTCCTGGACGCGTTCGCGTCGACGGACGCGCCGCCGGTGGACGAGGACCTCGACCGCCTCACGCAGCGGGAGCGGGAGGTGCTGCGGCTGATCGCGCGCGGGTACGCGTACAAGGAGGTCGCGAAGCAGCTGTACATCTCCGTGAAGACGGTCGAGTCGCACGTCTCGGCGGTCCTGCGCAAGCTCCAGCTGTCGAACCGCCACGAGCTGACGCGCTGGGCGACGGCCCGCCGACTCGTCTGACGGCGGGAGCGGTCCGGCGCCTGTCCCCCGGGGTTCCGCCGGGGGACGTCAGTAACCCGACAGTGTGCGGGCGCGCTTGCGCTTCGCGAGGAGCGCGTCCAGCGAGAGGTACGGCGTGCCCGCGAGGATGAACGGGATCCACGACATCAGGTAGATCAGGTCGTTGCCCAGGTAGTACGGCTCGACCGCCCAGCTCATCGTCAGCCAGAACGTGAGCGAGATCAGCGCGCCGCCCAGCGCGGCCAGCCGGCCGAAGAGGCCGCTGAGGATGCCGAGTCCCACGGCGATCTCGCCGAGCAGGATCGCCCAGCCGAAGCCGGTGGGGGACTTCTGCGCGAGGTCGATCAGCGCGGGGACGCCGGCCGTCGCCTCGACGCTGGACAGGGTCTCGGCGAGCGAGCCCGGCCCGGAGGAGTTGAGGAACGCGTCGTCGGTGAGCTTGTCCAGCCCCGCGTAGATGAACGTGACGCCGAGGAAGACGCGCAACGGCAGTATGGCGTAGCGGGCGGCGGTGGCGCGCAGCCCGGTGTCCCTTGCTCCGCCCGTGCCCAGCACCGTGGTGGGATCCGTGAACGACATGGTCCGCCTCTCGCCTCGTCCGCCTCGTGCGTCTCGCCCGCGACCGGGCCGCCGCCCGATTGTCGCGTCTACGGCGGTGGTACGTAAGGAGGTGGCGGCGCGCTCAACGGATCGTACGCCTGATGGACCAGCGAACAGACGCCCGGGACAAGCTCAGTCGAGGATCTCCACGGTGTACGGCGCGCTCTCCGCGCCCGACGCCGTCACCACCCGTACCTCGACCCGCCCCGGCTCGACCTCGGCCGGCACCGGCACGACGAGCACCGAGTCCCCGGGGTTCGCGAACCCGCCGGCCACCGGCACCAGCGGCACCGACACGTGCACGCCGCCTATCCGCACGACCGTACGGGCCAGCTGGCCGGCCGTCGTAGCGCCGGGCGGGACGAAGCCGGAGCCGCGGATCTCGACGTCGTCGCCGGTGCGCAGCGGGGCGTCGAGGTCGCCGGTCTCGCGGGCCCGTACCACCGACAGGATCGTGGGGCGGCCGTTCTCCGAGAGCTTCCCCGCCAGGAACGCGCCGGCGCTGACGGCGACCAGCACCACCAACGCCCAGGGCAGCTCGGGCAGTTGCTCGGGGCGGCGGGCCAGGGCCACCGCGGCGTACCCCAGCACGGCCGTGCCGACCAGGGCGTACTGGGCGTCGGTGACGCTGCCGCGGCCGGCGTCGTCGCAGAGGAGGTCGGCGGGGCGGGGCCGGTCGGCGCGGACCTTCTGCAGCAGCCGGCGGCGTACCAGCACCGCGGTGCCGGCGCGGATGGCGACGGCGGTGCCGAAGACGGTCGCGAGCACCCAGTTGAGGCCGCCGGCGCGGGAGAAGTCCAGCTCGGCGTCCGCGCTGAACGCCAGCTCCAGCGCCAGCACGAGCACGGCGTACGCGGCCAGCAGCGCCCAGGCGGCGGCGAGGGTACGGGAGGTGGAGAGCCGGTTGTCGTCGCCGATGAGCGGGGTGACCAGGCCCCCGCGTTCGCGGTGCAGCCAGGCCGCGCCGGCCAGCGGTGCGGCCAGCAGTACGGCGGCGACCAGCCCCGCGGTGCGGGCGGCGGTCCAGCCGGCGCTGATCGCGGTCAGCGCCTGTACGAGCAGCAGCACCGCGACGAGTCCGCCGGTGCCGATCACGGTCGGCTTCCACAGCCGGCGCAGCCAGGCATCGCCGTCGGCCCGCGCGCGTTCGGCCTCGTCCTTGGCGGCGCGGGTCAGCTCGTCGGAGACCCACTGCCGGGAGGCGCCGGCGGAGTGCGCCAGGCCCTTCGGCACGCCCCCGCCCGCGGCGTACCCGTCGCGCAGGCTGCCGAAGTCCGCGGGGGGCTCCTGGGGGGAGCCCGCACTGGCGCCCGTACCCTCCTCCGCGCCCCCGGAGGTGCCGTCCGCCGATCTCGCAGTTTGCGCCACGTCGCGCCCCCTAGGCGTGCTTCATCGATGCGATGAGAGGGAATTGTGCCCTACGCCACTGGGCGCGTGTTCGGCGGGTCCGCCCTATGGACGGGTATTTGTCGATATGCCGTCGTGATCGGGGGTGGTTCAGCTGCGCGAGGGCTTCGCCGCCACCCGAAACGGTTGGAGAATGGCGGGGAGTTGACCCACGCGGGGGGTGGGGGATGACGAGGTACGGGGACATGTGCGCCCGGCTGATGGAGCAGATCGACGCGGGCGCGGAACAGATCGAGCTGCGGGCCGATCTCCACTGGGCGGCCTGGGGGCGGCTGGCCTGTCTGACGTACGTGGCGGAGCGCTTCGGCTATCACTATCGGGACACGCGGATACGCCGCCCCGAAGGCGGAACGAACCGGAAGGAGCCCGTGGAGCCCGCGTATCTCGTCCAACTGGACCGGGGAACGCGCGCCGGCCACGGGCAGGAGCTGGTGCCGGCCGCTGGCGCCCGCACCCTTCCGGGTCTGGACCGGGGCAACCGGCGCCCGTTGCCCGAGGGCGCGGACCGGGTGCGGGAGCTGACCGCCCGGATCACGCTCGACTCCGAGGCCGCGATCGAGGCGGCCCAGCTGAAGTCGGCGTGGTGGATGAAGCAGCTGCTGATGGCGCTGCCGGTGGGGCTGCTCGTGCTGGCCGAAGCCCTGTTGCCGCTCCCCTGGAGTCCGGTGCAGACACCGCTGCAGGCCGCTCTCGCGCTGGCCGCGGTTCCGCTGACCGAAACGGCGACCCGGCTGATCGTCCGGCGTAAACGGGCTGCGGCCGTCGCGCTGCTGACATCGCGGGGCTATGTCGAAATGCACACCCCGGACGGCGTCGTCCGGCGCGTGCCGCCCGACTGGACGCCGCCCGCACTGCCCTGGTGACGCGCCGAGGGGCGCCGCCCGTGCGAAGACGGGCGGCGCCCCCCGGCGTCAGCGGGGGGGTACCGCCGGGGGTGATAGGGAGAGCGGCGGGGAGGGTCAGAGTGTA
>NZ_JBFAXR010000227.1:0-6557 GCF_040680895.1 Streptomyces sp. NPDC051940
AAGGTCGCACCCCAGCCCGTCCGGCGCTTGAGGACGAGCGCCGCAGGCGCGAAAAGCGGGCGCAGCCCGCAAAGGGGGCCCGGGGGCGGAGCCCCCGCAGCGCAACGCGACATGCAGCCCGTCCGGCGCTTGAGGACGAGGCGCGCAGCGCCGACAAACCAGCAACCAGGCACCACGGCGAAGGCCCCCACCCCAGCCCGTCCGGCGTTTGAGGACGAGCGCCGCAGGCGCGACAAGCGGGCGCAGCCCGCGAAGGGGGTCCGGGGGCGGAGCCCCCGCAGCGGGACGGGACCAGTCGGCCCGTGATCAGTTGAGGTGCGTCGGACGCCGCGTGAGCTCCACCGCCGGCAGCGACGGCAACTGCCGGATGACCGCCGACTCCCGCCGCAACAGCGCCAGCTCCGCCGCGAGCCGCGAAGCCGTATCCCCCTTCTCCAGCAGCCGCTGCTTCGTCTCCGTATCGACGACAGCCGCCGCAGCGACCAGATACGACACCACGGACGGCTCCGAAGGCAGCTCCTGCCCCGCGGCCAGCGACCGCTCCCGCGCGGCGGCGAGCCGCCGCTGATACGTCCGGAACGCCCGCAGCACCCCCGCCGCGAGCGCCCCCGCCCCCTCCCCGTCCCGCTCCTCGAGCGGCTGGATCTCCCCCACGAGGTACGGCCCGGACGCGTCGACGGACAGCAGCCGGAACCGCTGCGTGCCCGTGGCGAGCACCTCGAACCCCCCGTCCTCACGCTCCCTGATCGTCGCCGCGTCCGCGGTGCAGCCCACGGAGTAGAACGCCTTGACGGGATCGGGCCCGAACCCCGCCGCCGGCCCCTTGGCCACGACGGACGTCGGATCGGGCAGCCCGGGCGCGGTGTGCGCGACCTCGCGTCCGTCGCGGATGGCGACGACGCCGAAGCGGCGCGGAGCTGGGTCCTCATCGTCCTGCTGCGCAAGCAGATCACGCATGAGCGCGCGGTAGCGCTCCTCGAAGACGTTGAGCGGCAGGACGAGCCCAGGAAAGAGCACCGTGTTCAGTGGGAACAGCGGCAGACGGGCGGTTGTCACCCCGGAATCCTAAGGGGCGCGGCGGGTTCTTCCGCACGTCCCGGCCGTTCTTCCCCCCACCCGGTCCGCGGACCCCGCACACCCGCCCGACCAGGCACACCACGGCCCGCCACCACACGGCACCGCGGCGCCGCGGCCTCCCTCACTGCTTGCGCAGCAACCGCGACGCCCCCGCCGCGACGGTCGTCGCGAGCACCCACCCGGCGAGCACCAGCCCGGCCGCCGCCCACTGGTACGCCCCGGTCTGCTCCCACGCCCCCGCCTGCCCCAGGTCGATCACGGGAAGCAGCAGGTCGAGGGCGTACAGCACGGGGTTCCACGACGGCCCCTCCCCGGGCCGGATCGCGTCCGGCCGGTGCTGCCCGAAGTAGACGGACCCCAGCGCCCACAGCACCGCCATCCACAGCACCGCCCGGCTGGGCCGGTAGCCGTAGGCGACCGTACAGTCCTGGACGTACCCCCAGACCTTCCCGGCGAGCCGCAGCGTCTCCCGGTGCCGCCGGTGCTTCGCCAGCAGTACGAGCCGCGCCGCGTCGTCCTCGCCGCCGTGGCGCAGCACCGCGGCGAGCTTCTCGTACGGTTCGGGCGAGTACTCGGGCGTGGCGGCCTCCACCCAGGCGAGCCGGTGGGACAGGGGGAAGGGCCCGACCGCGATGAGGTGCTCGTACGTGAATCCGGCCATCACCAGCTCCCCGGGCCCCGGCCAGCTGGTCGACCTGTCGACAAGGTTCCCGACCCGCGCACCGGAGAGCACGACCCGTCCGCGCTCCGGCCGCCGGCCGGTGAAGCGCAGCTCGGGCGCGCTGAGGCGGCGCAGCGACAGCTCCTGGTCGGGGTCCATGACGAACCGCGCGTCCCCGAAGTCGATCGAGTCCCCGATCCGCCCGTCGTCGAGCCGCAGCCCGCCATGGCACTCGAAGGCCTGCACCGGGTCGCTGGGCCCCGCCGGCGGCCCGGTGAGGCCGGAGAGGCTGGAGAGGCCGGAGAGGCCGGTGAGCGTTCCGTACGGCGGCGTGGTGCGCCCCGCGGCAGCCCCCGGCCGCCAGGCGGACGTCATGTGGAGGGACCGCTCCACGGTCAGCTGAGGGGCGTTGAGGGCGCGTTTGCCGTACGGGTTGCGCAGGACGCCGCCGTTGAGGGTCAGGGAGGCGCCGACGCTCGCGCCGCGCAGGCTGACCTCGCCGTACACCTGGATCAGCTCGGCCTGCAGATCCTGGCCGACGGCGAGACCGTCGGCGGCGATGGCACGGCCGTGCCGGTCGCGGCGGACGGTGAGCTGGCTGAGCAGCAGGTCGGTGCCGATACGGGCGTCGGTGAGGCGGATGCCGCCGTCGACGGTGCAGCGCGGCAGATGGAGGTCGCCCTCGGTGTGGATCCGGGCGGCCTCCAGCCGGGGGATGGCGCAGCCGACCATGCGCAGGGTCGTCACGTGGCACTCGGGGAGCAGCACCTCGTGCTGGAAGCGGCAGTTGCGCAGCTCGACATACGGTTTGACCTGGCCGCCGGAGAGGTCGAGGGTGCCGGTGACGTGGACGCCGTTGAGCTTCAGGCAGGCGACGCGGCCGCGCAGCGGGGGCGGCCCGTCGAGCAGCAGCAGCGCGACCACACGGGCGCGGACGCTGCGCTCCGCGCCCCAGGCGTGCGGGCCCGCGGGATCGTTGCGGGCGGGGTCGCGGTCGCGCAGGTCGTACATCGAGCCGTTGCGGAACGCCTGCCACATCCCGAGTTCGGCAGGCGTCAGGTCGATGTCGTCCGGCGGATCCCCCGCGCTGGTGTGCGTCATCTCACCCCTCCCACGACGCGCTGGTCCGGCGCCTCGTACGCCCCACCATTCCCCGTGGTGCGGGGTTTGAACGCCCGGTTCCGGCCACAGCGGCGCGAAAGCGCTTGTCAGGCCCCGGCCGCCAGACGCGTCAGCCCCGGGCCCCACGCCCCCACCTCGGGCGTCAGCCTCAGTGCCCTCCGCGCAGGCTGCGGACGTCCAGCTGCCGCAGCACCCGGTCCACCACCTCCGGATCGTTGCCCGGCTCGCTGCGGGCGGCGAGCACCTCGTGGCGGGCGGCGGAGAGCATCTCGCCCTGGATGTGCTGCAGATGCTTGATCCGGCGGTAGCGCGCGGCGTGGTCCTCGCGCCGCTCCTCGTCGAGGATGTCCGGCGAGATCCGTACGCCCATCTCGACCGCGCGCCGGTGGAGCGCCTCGTACGCGTCGTCGGAGAGGTCCTCGACCTCGGAGATCTCCCGCAGCCGCCGCTTGGCGGCGAGCGCGACGCGCTCCGCCAGATGCCGCTCCATGGCCATCTCCCGGGCGCTGTCGGCCGTCACGCCCAGCCGGCCGACGAGCCACGGCAGGGTCAGCCCCTGCAGCACCAGCGTGGTGAGCACGACGGCGAAGGCGATGAACAGGATCCAGTCCCGGGCCGGGAAGTCCGTCCCGTCGTCCAGGGTCAGCGGCACCGCCAGCGCCAGCGCCACCGAGGCCACCCCGCGCATCCCGGCCCACCACATGACGACGGTCTCGCGCCAGCTGACGGGGATCTCCTCGTCGTCGTGGTTGCCGGGCCGCCCGTGCAGCAACCGCGTCAGCCAGGTGGCCGGCAGCAGCCACAGCAGCCGTACGACGGCGATGACGCCGAGCACCGCCGCCGAGGCGGCGAGCATCGGGCCCCAGCGGCCCTCCGCCGAGCCGAAGACGTGGTAGAGCTCCAGCCCGATCAGCCCGAAGGCCAGCCCGGTGACGAGGGTGTCCACGACCTCCCAGAAGGTACGCCCGGCCAGCCGCCCGTACACGTCGTCGGCGTCCGAGGCGTACTCCGCCAGGAACATGGCGCACACCAGCACCGCGAGCACCCCGGAGCCGAGGAACTCCTCCGCCAGCAGGTACGCCGTGAACGGCACCAGCAGCGTCAGCCCGATCTGCAGCGTCGCGTCGGGGAGCAGCCCCATCAGCTTGTTCGCCACCCATCCCACCGCCAGCCCCACGGCCAGCGCGACGACGGCGGACAGCACCAGCTCCAGCCCGGCCCGGGGCGCCGAGAACGATCCGGTGACCGTGGCGGCGATGGCCACGTGGTAGATCACGATGGCGGTGACGTCGTTGAAGAGCCCCTCGCCCTCCAGGATCGACACCAGCCGCCGCGGCAGCCCCACCCGCCCGGCCACCGCGGTCGCCGCGACCGGGTCGGGCGGCGCGACCAGCGCTCCCAGCGCGATCGCCCCGGCGACGGGCAGCCCCGGCACCACGGCGTGCGCCACGGCGGCCACGGCGGCGGTGGTGACGAAGACCAGCGCCACCGCCAGCAGCAGGATGGGCCGCGCGTTGCCCCGGAACTCGCGCCACGACGTCCGCTGCACGGCGGCGTACAGCAGTGGCGGCAGCACCAGGGGCAGGATGAACTCGGGCGGGACGTCGGCGGTCGGCACGAAGGGCAGCAGCGCCCCGGCCGCACCGAGGAGGGTCATCAGGACCGGCGGGGGAAGGCCCAGCCGGTCGCCCAGCGGCACGGTGACGATCGCCCCGAGAAGCAGCACGAACAGCAGGGCGAGCTGGTCCACGCGTCCCTTCCCGGGGCGGAGCGCTGGGTCGGACTAGATCACGCGCTGTCCGCCCGCACGGTGTCGAGCGCGTACTGCAGATCATCCGGGTAGTCGGACGCGAACTCCACCCAGCGTCCGTCCTCCGGGTGCTCGAACCCCAGCCGTACGGCGTGCAGCCACTGCCGGGTCAGCTTCAGCCGCTTGGCCAGCGTCGGGTCGGCCCCGTACGTCAGATCGCCGACGCAGGGGTGCTTCACGGTCGCCATGTGGACCCGGATCTGGTGGGTACGCCCGGTCTCCAGCTTGATGTCGAGCAGGCTGGCGGCCCGGAACGCCTCGATCAGGTCGTAGTGCGTGACGGACGGCTTCCCGTCCGCCGTCACGGCCCACTTGTAGTCGTGTACGGGGTGCCGGCCGATGGGCGCGTCGATGGTGCCGCTCAGCGGGTCGGGGTGGCCCTGGACGAGGGCGTGGTAGCGCTTGTCGACGGTCCGCTCCCGGAACTGCTGCTTGAGCAGCGTGTACGCACGCTCGGACTTGGCGACGGCCATCAGCCCGGACGTACCGACGTCCAGCCGGTGCACGATGCCCTGGCGCTCGGCGGCGCCGGAGGTCGACACCCGGAACCCGGCGGCGGCGAGCCCGCCGATCACGGTGGTCCCGGTCCACCCGGGGCTGGGGTGGGCGGCCACGCCCACGGGCTTGTCGACGACGACGATGTGGTCGTCGTCGTACACGATCCTCATGCCCGGCACGGGCTCGGCGACGACCTCCACGGGCCGCGGCGGCGCGGGCATCTCGACCTCGAGCCAGGCGCCGGCGGAGACCCGGTCCGACTTCATGGCCTCGACCCCGTCGATCCGCACCTTGCCGCCGGACGCCAGCTCGGCGGCCTTCGTCCGGGAGAACCCGAACATCCGGGCGAGAGCGGCGTCCAGCCGCTCGCCCTCCAGGCCATCGGGGACGGGCAGCGTACGGACCTCGGGAAATGTACTCACCCGAGAAGTATCGCAGCCTTGCGAGGGCGTCAGTCCTTGTGGACGGTTCCGTCGGGGTCCAGCCCCCGGAAGGACAGCAGCACGATCAGGATGCCGCCGCAGACGATGGCCGAGTCGGCCAGGTTGAAGACGGCGAAGTGCGTCGGCGCGATGAAGTCCACCACATGGCCCTCGAAGAACCCGGGCGAGCGGAAGAGCCGGTCGGTGAGGTTCCCCAGCGGGCCGCCGAGCAGCAGGCCGAGGGCGATGGCCCAGGGCAGGCTGTACAGGCGCCTGGCGAGGCGGGCGATGACGACGATGACGATCACGGCGATGAGGGTGAAGACGACCGTCATCGACTGCCCGATACCGAACGCGGCACCCGGGTTCCGCACCACCTGCAGCTTGAGCACGTCCCCGATCACGCGGATCGTGTCGTGGTCCGGCTCCAGCTCCTTCACCACGATCAGCTTGCTGACGAGGTCCAGGACGTAGACGACCAGGGCGACGCTCAGCAGCACGCCGATCCGCCGCGGGCCGCGCGGCAGCTCCGCCTCGGCCTCCGGCGTCTGTGCGGCGTCGTCGTCAGCCCGCCCGTCAGCGTCCCCGCTGATCCGCTCCGCCTCAGTCACGAAAGTCCTTCCCCTACACCGACTGTGACGAGGGTACGTCACCCCCACGGCTCGGGGTCCCCGGAACCCCTCCCCGCCCGCACCCGGCGCCGCCCCGCGCCTCCGGCGCGGGGTTGCCCCCACCCGCACACCGCCCGTTGCGGTGCCGCCTGGCCACCGCCGGCGCCTCGGGCGGGGGGAGGATGCCCGGACGGGGGTGGGCACCGGGGTACGGGCGGGGGTGGGCGGTTGCGGGCCGGGGGGTGGGCACCGGGGTACGGGCGGGGGTGGGGGTTACGGGCGGGGGGCCCGTTGTCGCACCCCCAGCCCGTCCGGCGTTTGAGGACTGAGGCGCGGAGCGCCGAACCGCGCCGCAG
>NZ_JBFAXR010000228.1:0-6498 GCF_040680895.1 Streptomyces sp. NPDC051940
CTCCGAGCGGACGCCGCCGGCGGGAAGCACGGCGGCAACTCGCCCAGGTTGCACGCTGGTTGCGCCGTCCCGGGTGCTTTCGGGCACCCGCCCCGCTCGTCTTCTTCCGGGGGGGTCAGGCGGCCGGCCGGTGTACGGCGAAGTGGAAGCAGCCGTACTCCACGGCCCGTACGTGCACCTGGACCACGGCCGGGTCGGCGAAGGCCGCGTCGAGCGTCCGGTCGAAGGCCGCCTGCCCGTCCTCGGGGATCCGCAGCATCTCGCCGCCCGCGATCCGGCCCTGCGCGTCGTAGCGCCGGAACGCCCGCAGCGCGCCCTGCCGCGTCCAGGGGTAGCCCTCCCCCGGCCCGTCGCACTCCGCGGCGTGGACGAACACCGGCCCCTGCTCGTCGTACGCCCCCGGGTCGACTCCGGTCGCGGCCGCCCAGCGGCGCAGCGGCGCGTAGCTGACCAGCGCGATGTCCTCGCCCTCGGCGGCGGACCGCAGGCAGCAGCGCAACGGGGCTCCCGCCTCCTCGGCGGTGAAGGGCCGCATGGGGCGGCCGGCGTCGTCGCCGGCGCGGAGCTCCTTCAGTACGTCGGCGGGGATGGCCTGGGGCGTGTAGGTCGTCGTCATGCCCTCGAGTCTGGTGCGGCGGGCGCCGGGTGTCCGGCAGGAATCCGACGTCGCGTTCCCGCCCCTCCCGGACGCCGGTCAGCCCGTGCGCTCGCTGGAGGTGACCAGCGCCCGCAGCAGGGCGGCCAGCTGCGCCGCCTGCTGGGGGGTGAGCCCGGCCAGCGCCTCGCGCTGCACGCGCAGCCCCGCCTCGGCGGCCTCGTCAGTGAGCTCCAGCCCGCGTTCCGTGAGCGTGACCCGCAGGCCGCGGCGATCGTTCGGGTCTGGGCTGCGGGTGAGCAGCCCGGCCCGCTCCAGCTTGTCCAGCCGCCCGGTCATCCCGCCCGTGGTGAGCAGCGTGGCGGCGGCCAGCTCGCGCGGGGAGAGGGTGTACGGCTCGCCGGCCCGGCGCAGCGCGGAGAGCGCGTCGAACTCGCCGCGCGAGAGTCCGTAGCGGCCGTACGCCCTGGTCATCCGGGCGCCGACCGTGTCGCCGATCCGGAAGACGCGCGCGAGCACCTCCATCGAGGAGACGTCGAGGCCGGGGTTCACCTCGCGCCACTGGGCGGTGATCACGTCGACGGCGTCGGTGGCGGGGCGGTCGGCGGCAGTCATGCGGAACATTCTGGCTCCCCGCCCGGTTTACTCGCAAGCAAGTGACTCGGAAGCAAGCCACTTGCGAGCAAGTAGCTTGCTGGTAAGCTATTAGCTGTCGTAAGCAATCCAGGGGGAGGCCGCCACCATGTCCCGCACCACCGGGCAGTCCCGACTCGGTGTGACCGCGCTCACCGCGCTCGCACCGCTGTTGTTCGGCTCGACGTTCGCCGTCACCACGCAGCTCCTGCCACCGGACCGCCCCCTGTTCACCGCCGCGATGCGCGCCCTGCCCATCGGGCTGGTGCTGCTCGCGTTCGTACGGGTGCTGCCGAAGGGCTCCTGGTGGTGGCGGGCGGGCGTGCTGGGCATGCTCAACATCGGCGCCTTCTTCCCGCTGCTGTTCATCGGCGCGTACCGGCTGCCGGGCGGCGTCGCCGCCGTCCTGAACGCCGTCGGTCCGCTGCTGGCCCTCGCCTTCGCCGCGCTGCTGCTCTCCGACCGGCCGGGGGTGCGGCCGGTGCTCGCGGGGCTCGCGGGCGTCGGCGGCGTCTCCCTCGTCGTACTGCGCGGGAACGCCTCGCTCGACCTGGTCGGTGTCCTCGCGGGGCTGACCGCCGTGACCTCGATGACGCTGGGGACGGTCCTGGGACGCAAGTGGGGGCGGCCCGAGGGTGTGGGCGCGGTCGCCTTCACCAGCTGGCAGCTGGTGGTGGGCGGGCTGTTCATCGCGCCGCTCGCGCTGCTCGTCGAGGGGGCGCCGCCCGCGCTCTCCGCCTCCGCGGTCGGCGGGTACCTGTATCTGGCGGTGTTCACCACGGCCGTGCCGTACACCCTGTGGTTCCGCGGGATGACCCGGCTCACGGCGCCGTCCCTGTCGTTCCTGAGCCTGCTCAGCCCGGTGTCCGCCGCCACGATCGGGTGGGTGGCGCTGGGGCAGTCGCTCACGGCGGTGCAACTGGCGGGTATGGCCGTCGCCCTGGGCAGCACGGTGCTCGGCCAGACGGCCGTGGCGGCGGGCCGGCCCGGCGGGAGCCGGCTGGTCGCGTCGTCGGCGGCCCGCCCCGCTGCTGCGAACCGGTTGCTGCGCACCCCCTCGCGGTGATTGCGTAGCGCCCAGGCGTAGTACGCAGTCGACCCGACGGGGGGCCGTATGTCCGATCAGCTGCCGGACGGTGAGGACGGGTTCGTCGCGCGGATCGAGGCCCACCGGGCCGAGCTGCGGCGGCACTGCTACCGGATGACCGGGTCGTACGACGAGTCCGAGGACCTGGTGCAGGAGGTGCTCCTGCGGGCGTGGCGGGCGCGCGGCAGCTACGAGGGCCGGTCGAGTCTGCGGACCTGGCTGTACCGGGTGGCGACCAACACCTGCCTGGACCATCTGCGCCGGGTCACCCGGCGGCCCGCCGTGTACGAGCCGATCCCGGGCATGGACCACGGCAGCGACGATCCCCCGCCGCGGATCGCGTGGCTGCAGCCCTACCCGGACGAGACGTTCGCGCACGTACCCGCCCCGGACGACGGGCCGGCCGTCGCCGCGGAGCACCGCGAGACGATGGAGCTGCTGTTCCTCGCGGCGATCCAGCACCTGCCGCCCCGGCAGCGGGCCGCGCTGATCCTGCGGGACGTACTGGAGATCCCCGCCGCCGACGCGGCGGACATGCTCGACATGAGCGTCGCCTCGCTGAACAGCGCCCTGCAGCGGGCCCGCCCGACGATCCGCGGCCACCTCCCCCGCCACCGCGCCGAGTGGGCGCCCGCGACGGGCCCGACGGCCGAGGAGCGGGAGGTGCTGCGGCAGTACATGGAGTGCGCCGCGGCCATGGACGTCAAGGCCATGGCGGGCCTGCTGAGCGAGGACATCCGGCTCACGATGCCCCCGAACCCGTACTGGTTCACCGGCCGCGACACCCTGCTGCGGTTCCTCGCGCCGACGCTCGACCCGGACTCCCCCACGTACTTCGGCGAATGGCGCCATCTGCCCACCGCGGCCAACGGCATGCCCGCCGCCGGGGGTTACGTGCGCCGGCCGGGCACCTCGGTCTACCGTGCCCAGGTGCTGGACGTGCTGCGCGTCGAGGGCGGGCGGATCGCGGAGATCACGTCGTTCGAGCCGCATCTGTTCCCCGTGTTCGGCCTGCCGCTCGTCCTGCCCGGATCCGGCCGATGATTTTTTACGGCCCCGCGCGTCAGTACAGGCGTCACCCACCGGCGTAACAACGAGAAGGACCACGAACCATGGGCATCCTCACCGGCAAGACCGCGATCATCTACGGCGCGGCGGGCAGCATCGGCAGCGCCACCGCCAAGTCCTTCGCCGAGCAGGGAGCGCGGGTGTATCTGGCCGGGCGTACCCGCGAGACGCTGGAGGCGGTCGCCAAGGAGATCACCGCGGCGGGCGGTCTGGCGAGCGCGGCGGTCGTCGACGCGCTGGACGAGGACGCCGTCGAGGCGCACGCGGCGGCCGTGGCCGCGGAGGCTGGCGGCATCGACATCACGTTCAACCTCGTGCCGCGCGGCGACGTCCAGGGCATCCCGCTGGCGGACATGACGGTGGCCGACCTCGTCCGCCCCGTGACGAACGGCCTCACCTCGAACTTCATCACCGCCCGCGCCGCCGCCCGGCGGATGGCCGAACAGGGCAGCGGCGTGATCCTCACCCTCAACTCCGGCTCCGCGTACGGAAGCCCCATGATGGGCGGCACGGGCCCGGCCGACGGAGCGCTGGACACCCTGGTCCGCAACCTCGCCCTGGAGCTCGGGCCGAGCGGGGTCCGCGCGGTGGGCATCTACTGCGCCGGCGTCCCGGAGACGCTGACCCTGGAGAAGCTGAGCGCGGTGAACGCGAACATCACGGAGGAGGCGGTCCAGGGCATCCTGGCCAACCTGGACTCGATGCGGATGACCCGCCGCAGCCCGTCCCTGGCGGAGATCGTCGGCACGGCCACATTCCTGGCCTCGGACCAGGCGGGCGGCATCACGGGCACGTTCGTCAACGTGACGGGCGGGATGGTCGCGCGCTGACGTCAGCCGGCGGCGACGGCCATCACCCCCAGCAGGCAGGCGCCGACGCCGACCTGCTGGGTGCGTTCCAGCCGCTCGTGCAGGAAGACCCGGGCAAGGACCAGGGTGACGACCGCGTGCAGCGACCCCAGCACGGCGGCCACGCTCACCAGCCCGTGCGTCGTGGCCGTGGCGTACAGCGTGTCCGCGGCCACGATCAGGCAGCCGATCAGGGCGACGGGCGCCAGGTCGGCGCGCCCCACCCCCAGCCGCCGGCGACGCGCCAGCGCCGCCGCGGCGAGGGCGGCGACCGCGGTGGACCGGGCCGTCAGCAGCGCCCACCCGATGTCGCCCTCGCTGGCCCGGCCCATGGCGAGGAAGAAGGTCCCGAAGCCGAGCGATGCCAGCAGTCCGTAGGCGACGCTCGGCAGGACCCGGGCACCGGCCTCCTCGGCGGCGCCGGCGGGCCGGTGCGACGTGACGGCCACCCCCGCCAGCACCAGGGCCAGGCCCGCGAGTTGCACAGGCCCCGGCAGCTCCCCGCTCGCCAGGTCGGCCACCAGCGGAACCACGGGGGCGGTCGCCGCGACGGGCGCGACGATGCCCATGGTGCCGACGGCCAGCCCGCGGTAGAGCGCGGCGATGCCCACGGTCTCGCCCAGCCCCGCGGCGGCGGCGTACGCCAGATCGCCGGCCGCGCCGGGACCCTCGCCGCGGCCGGCCACGGTGACGGCGAGGAGGGCGAGGGCGACCGTCTGGGAGATGAACAGCACCGACAGGACGGGCAGGGCCCGGCTCTTCACACCGCCCAGAAAGTCCGAGGTCCCCCATCCGAGACTGGCGCCCAGCGCCAGCAGGACAACGCTCATGGATCCTCCGTCCGCTCCACCGGCCTCACGCGTCCGTGCCCGACGACGGCGGCCGCCGCAGGCGCAGCCGGGCCGGCAGGAGGGCGCCGACGGCCAGTGTGCCCACGCCGACCGGCGGCAGGAAGCCGAAACGCAGCCCGACAGAGACGCGGACGTCCACGCCGGACCGGCCGTCGAGGCGCATGACGACGACGGACCACGCACCGTGGGTCTTGTTCCAGGCCAGCGTCTGCCTGCCGGTCCCCGACGAGGTCGCCACCCAGAACGGCTGCGCCGCCGGATCGGCGGCCCGCCCGGCACCCGGTGTCTCGCGGAAGACCGCCCGGAAGGGACGCAGGGTCGCGGAGACGAACTCCTCGTGGGCGCTCCCCCGCAGATACTCCTCCACCCGCTCCCTGGGCCCGATCCCGACGAACAACGGGACGGCGGGGTCGACCGGCTCGACGACGATCCGGACCCGGGCCAGCTCTCCGAGGTCGGGGTCCGGGTCCGCGGCGTGCGCCGAGTTCGCCCGTACGTCTATCTCGTCCGACTTCAGCGCGGTGGTACCCGTCTCGAAGTGCTGGGCCCCGGTGCAGAAGTAGCCCCCGCCGGCGGCCTGCCAGACCGTCGCCGCGGTGGCGCAGACCCCGATGACCAGCAGCGCGACCGTGGCCGCCCAGGCGAGCCGGCGAGACTGGGCTTTCATCGGAACCGTCCGATCGCCGAGCTTTTATGACACGACTGTGCTAGTACGCTGAATAGTAGCACGGCTGTGTTATAAAAGCCTCATGCCCAGAGTCGTGGATCCCGTGGAGCGCAGGCGCAGTGTGGCCGCCGCCGTCTGGCGGGTGGTCCGCCGCGACGGACTGGACCAGGCGTCCGTACGCAACGTGGCCCGCGAGGCGGGGCTGTCCATGGGATCGCTGCGCCACTACTTCGCCACGCAGTCCGAGTTGCTGGTCTTCACCCTGCGGATGGTCATCGAGCAGATCGAGCGGCGCATCGAGCGGCTGCCCGCCGAGCCGGACCCGCGCCGCCGGGCCGAGCAAGTGCTGGCCGAGCTGCTGCCCATGGACGCCGAGCGGGCCGTGGAGAACGAGGTATGGCTGGCCTTCACCGCCCGCGCCCTGGTGGACGCCGAACTGCGAGCGGTGCGGGACGAGGGGTACGACGCCCTGCGCGACGGCTGCCGGGCGCTGGTGGTGAGCCTGGCACCGGCCGGTCTCCCGGCGGCGGACGTGGAACGCGAGACCGACCGGCTGCACGCCCTGGTGGACGGCCTCGCCGTCCACGCGGCGATGCGCCCCGGCCTCACCACACCCGACGGGATGCGTGCGGTCCTGGCGGGGCACCTCGACGAACTGGAGGCACAGCCCCCAGCCCTCGCCGTCGTACCGCACACGGCGCAGCTCCTTCAGCGTGCGGGCGTCGCGCTCCAGGGCGACGCCCTCCTGC
>NZ_JBFAXR010000229.1:0-6484 GCF_040680895.1 Streptomyces sp. NPDC051940
GGCGGCCAGCCACTTGGCGAGGCTCACCTTCTGCTGGTTGCCGCCGGACAGCTCCCCGGCGTTCTGCTCCGGGTGCGCCCGGCCTCTTCCGGTGCGCCCGGAGCGGCGCGCAGCCCCCTCAGGCACGCGCCCGGAGCGGCGCGCGGGCGCTCTCAGGCGCGCCGAGAGCGGCGCCCAGCCCCTTCCGGTGCGATCGGGGCGGCACCCAGCCCCCTCAGGTGCGCGCCCGGAGCGGCGCGCGGGCGCTCTCAGGTGCGCCGGGGGCGGCGCCCAGCCCCTTCCGGTGCGATCGGGGCGGCGCCCAGCCCGCTCAGGTGCGCGCCCGGAGCGCCTGTCGTACGGCGTCCACTCCAGCCCCGAACGCGTCCGGATTTCTCCCTGGCCGACAGCTCCCGGCAGGAGCACCATGGGAAGGCTCGAGCGCCCGAAAGACCCGGCAGGCACCCCCACACCGCCAACGACAGGCGCCACCCCCACACCCCGAGCACCCTCCGCTCACCACGCCCGGCGCAGCGAAGGGCCGCACGGCCCCCGCACGAAACCCGCGCCTCCGCGCGGCCAGGAGACGGAGCCCCACAACGCGCCCAGGGGCACAGCCCGGAACCAGTGCAGCTCATCAGCCGTTACGCCCCCCACCAGGCCCGGAGCGAAGCCCCGGCCCCCCGAGACCCCGGGGGTGAAGCCCCGGAAACCATCCAGCCCCACCCCCAGGCGTGAGGCGAAGCCCCAGGCCCGGGGCGAAGCCCAAAGCCCTTCCGACCCCACGCAACCACCCCACCGGGCCAGGGGCGAAGCCCCAAAGCTCCTCCGATCTCACGCAACCGGCCGACCCCACGGGGTCCGGGGGCGGAGCCCCGAGGGGGAAGTGTCATGCCCCGGCCAACTGCGTGGGCGCAAGCGCCGGGCCCCGGCGGCAACGCCGACCCGTGGTCCGGCGTAGAACGAAGTGTCATGTACCGGCCAACATCACGAAGGGAGCACCACCCATGGCCTGCAGCACCAACTACCTCTGGGCGGGCGAGACCACCTGGTTCTGCTGTGGCGCGGCCTGGGGCCCGTGCGGGAGCGCAGGCGGCGGCGCCTGCGGGAACTGCCGCTCCGGCTCGTACCACGGCGCCTGGCCCAACGCCTCCCAGGCCTGCTACGACATCACCCGGCCCGACCTGTGCTCCGGCGAGGGCGGCATCCCGCGGCGCGGCTGCGGCTCCGTGATGCGCATCGTCCAGCAGTGCAGCCGCGCGGCCGTCTGCATCACGATCGCCGACTGCGGTCCGCGTACGAAGAGCTTCTGCGGCGAGGCGACCTGCTGCAACGGCATCTGCCGCACGAACCGCATCCTCGACCTGACCCCCGCGGCCTATTCCGTCATCGCCAGCCTGAGCTCCGGCAAGACCGGCGTCCAGATCTACGAGTGAGGAGGGTTACGCCATGACCAGCACGGACTTCGACCGGCGCCGCTTCCTCTCCACCGCCGCGCTCGGCGGTGCGACCATCGTCGGCGCCACGGCCCTCGGCGGCGTCGACCCGGACCAGGCGTTCGCGGCCCAGCCGCGGCCCCTCGACCCGGCCGTGCCGGCCTCCTCGTTCGTCGAGGGGCGGATCACGGCGATCGAGAACGGCACGCTGCTGAAGGTCGCCGGCTCCTACGGCGAGCGCAACTCCGTCCAGCTCACCAACGCCACCAGCGTCTGGAAGCTGCACCCCGTGGCGGCGGACGCCGCCGAGGTCGGCGACGGGATGTACGCGCGGGGCCTGGAGATGCCGGACGGCTCCATCGCCGCGGACGCGGTCTGGTTGAACATCGTCAACCTCGACGTCGTCATCCGCGGCATCGGCCGTGACCGCCTGGCCCTGGGCCACCACAGCGGCGAGCTGATCGGCCGGATCTCGAACGAGCACACCGTCGCCTCGTACGCCGGAGCGGCGCTCACCGAGGACCTCTCCCGGATCCGGATCGGCCAGCACGCGCTGGTGCTCGGCGCGTGGCGCCCCCGCGACGGGGCGATCGACCTGGCCCGGGTCTCGGTGGGGCACTGATGACCGCAAGCCCCCTGGCCCTGGCGGCCCTCGTCCTGGGCGTATGGCTGGCCGCCTCGGGGGCGGCCAAGGCGTTCGGGCCGGCGCCCCGGCTGCGCGGCCAGGCGGTGGACACCGCGCTGGAGCGGCGGCTGCGCATCGACCGCGCGGTGACCGTGCTACGGGTGGTGGGGGCCGTGGAGCTGTGCACGGGGCTGGCCCTGCTCGCGGCGCCCGGACCGCTGCCGGGCCTGGCGGCCGTGGCGCTGGGCCTGTGCTTCACGGCGTATCTGGCGTGGGCGCGGGCCACGGCGCCGGAGTCCTCGTGCGGGTGCACGGCCGGGGACGACGAGCCGATCGGCGCCCGCGCCTTCACCCGGGCGCTGTCCGTGAGCGCCGGTGGCGCCGCGGTGGCGTCCGCCCCGGTGCCGTGGTGGTCGTATGCGGGAGACCACCCGGCGGCGTCGGTCGCGCTGCTGGCGCTGGGTGCCCTCGCGGTCGAGGCCGTACGGACCGACCTGCGCATGCCGGCGCGGCGGCTCCGGGTCCGGCTGCTCGGGCATCCGCTGGGCGGTGATCCGGCCTCGGTGCCCGCCGAGGGGTCGGTGGAGCTGCTGGAGCGGTCGGTGGCCTGGGAGACGCTGGGGCCGGTCGTCCGCTCCGGACTGCTGGAGCACTGGGACGACGCGGACGGCTGGCGCTTCCTGCGCTACGCGGGCGTGTACGGGGACCCGTCCCGTCCCGTGTCCGTGGTCTTCGCGGTGTCGTCCCGCGCGCGGCTCGGCGGCGTGGCGCCGGCGGTGCGGGTGGCCGTCGTGGACCCGTCGTCGGGGGAGGTGATCCCGACACCGACGCCGGAACACGCGGCGTGACGCGTCACGGTGGCGGGCCGCTCCGGTCGCGGGGGCGGCCCGCCACCGCCGTACGGTGTCAGCCGGCCGCGACGGTGTCGCCGCGTACGAGGCCGGTGCCGTCCAGGGCCTGCGCGGGGTCGCCGCCCTGCGCGGCGATGGCGTTCGCCTCGTCGACGAACACGACGCGGGGTTCGAGGGCCTTGGCCTCGGCGTCCTCGACCTGCGCGTAGCTGATGATGATCACCAGGTCGCCGGGGGCGACGAGCCGGGCCGCGGCGCCGTTGATGCCGATCACGCCGGTGTCGCGGGGGCCGGGGATCACGTACGTCGTGAGCCGGTTCCCGTTGTTGATGTCGACGACGTCGACCTGCTCGCCCGGCAGCAGGTCCGCGGCCTCCATCAGGTCCTCGCTGATCGTGATGGACCCGACGTAGTGCAGGTCGGCCTGCGTCACGACGGCGCGATGGATCTTCGACTTGAGCATGGTTCGCAGCATGGGGGACCTTCCATAATCCGGCTCCCTGCCCGCACCGCGGGTCAAGGGCAAACGCCCACCAGCCTACGACCCACCCCCCACCCCCCGCACCGAGAGCCCGGTCACGTCCAGGACGCGGGCCACCGACCCCGCAGGGCGCGAATCCTGGCCGGCAACCAGGCAGGAGGGCGAAGACCGCACCCCAGCCCGTCCGGCGCTTGAGAACTCCGGCCGAAGGCCGGAAGCGCGTCAGCCAGCGCAACGCGCCCCAAAGCCCGTCCGGCGTTTGAGGACAAGGCGCGCAGCGCCGATCCGCGTCAGCCAGCGCAAGGCGCCCCAAAGCCCGTCCGGCACTTGAGGACAAGGCGCGCAGCGCCGATCCGCGTCAGCCAGCGCGAACGCAAGCCGAAGCCCGTCCGGCGCCTGAGGACGAGCGCCGCAGGCGCGACGCGGGCGCAGCCCGCGAACAGGGGCCCGGGGGCGGAGCCCCCGCAGCGGAAGACGACCCACGCCACCCGACCGCGTCCGATCGGGTGCGATTCCGCACCCGCCCCGCGTGGCGCGTGTCGCTACCCCCTCCCCACACCCCCCACATGAGACCCATAAGTCATGAAGTATGACAAGTATGACAAATGGCGACCCTCCCGCCGCACCACCCTGCGCGGAGCGTTCGTCCTGGGTCTCGCCGCCGCCCTGCGGCTAGCCCTCGCCGAAGACGCCGGCGACCCCCGCGCGGGCGCGGGCCCGAAGCCCGCACTGGACGACCCCAAGCCCGCCGCCCCCAACCGGCTGGCCGGCGCCCCCGCCTCGTACCGCCTCTACCCGAGCACCCACGTCGCCGGCTACGGCGTACCCAACGCCGCCCCCCTCGCCGTACCCGTGCGGGCCGCCGCCCACGAGACCCTGCGCCTCCCGGCCCGCTCCGGGGACCGGATGATGGCGCTGACCTTCGACGACGGACCGCATCCGACGCAGACCCCGGCGATCCTGCGGATCCTGCGCCGCTACGACACCCGCGCCACGTTCTTCGTGATCGGCGAGAACATCCCGTGGAACAGCGACGTGCTGAAGGCCGTGGTCGACGACGGCCACGTCATCGGCAACCACTCCTACACCCACCCCCAGCTCAACCTGATCGACACCGCCCGCGTCCACCGCGAGCTGGCCCGTACCAGCGACCTCATCGAGCAGACCGTGGGCGCTCCCCCGCGCCTGGCCCGCGCCCCGTACGGGATGTGGGACGACCGGGGGCTGCGGATCTGCGCCGCGCTGGGCATGGAGCCGTTCCAGTGGAACATCGACACCAACGACTGGGCCGAGCCCGGCACCCACGCCATCACCACCGCCGTGCTGCGCGGCGCCCAGCCGCACTCCATCGTGCTCGCCCACGACGGCGGCGGGAACCGCTGGCAGACGGTCACGGCGCTGGAGTACTACCTGCCCCGGCTGATCGATCAGGGCTACACCCTGGTCCAACCTGCCTGACCTGCAGTGATTGCACCCGTCGCGGGAGAGGACGAGCATGGGTGATATGCGGCGATTGCTCACACTCCTCCTCTTCGCGGTCCTGACCCTCGCGACGGGTGCGCTCCCGGCGTCCGCGGCGGTCGCGCCGCTCGCCGCGCCCGCGCAGTCGCAGTCCCCGTCCGACGGGATCGCGCAGGCCGCGCGGGCCCTGCGGGACGGGCCGGTGTACGTCCATCCGGACGCCCGGGACCAGATGTCCAAGGCCGAGCAGGACGATCTGACGGAACTGATCGAGGACGCAGACAAGCCGGTGTTCGTGGCCGTGCTGCCGGACACCCCGGGCTTCCCGGCGGACTCCGTCATCGTCCAGCTGCGCACCCGCGTGGGCATCGCGGGCGTGTACGCCGTCCAGCTCGGGGACCGGTTCGGAGCCAGCGCGGACGAGTCGGTGATGACCCCGCGTGCCGTGGACAACCTGCTCCTGACCGTCCGGGACGCGAACCCCGACGACGCCGCGGCCCAGCTGAAGGACTTCACGGCTCAGGCGGTGAAGGACGCCGACGGCCGCGCGCCCTCGTCCTGGGGTGTCGGCACCACCGTGAGCGGGACGGCCGTCCTCACCGTGGCGGTGGTGCTGCTGGCCGCGGGCCTCGCCACGTACCTCGTCGTACGGCGCAGGACCGCTCGGCGCACGGCCGAGCGGGAGCGGGCGGAGCTGGCGAAGCTGCGGGTGGTGGTGGACGAGGACATCACCGCGTTCGGCGAGGAGCTGACCCGGATCAGCTTCGACTCGGCGTCGGTCACCACGGACAACGACCAGCGCCAGGACTATGCCCAGGCTCTGGACGCGTACGAGGGCGCCAAGTCCCGGATGGAGCACGCGCGCCGCCCCGCGGACGTGACGGGTGTGACGGAGCAGCTGGCGGAGGGCCGCTTCTCCCTGGCCACGCTGGAGGCGCGGCGGGCCGGCGGCCCGCTGCCCCAGAAGCGCCCGCCGTGCTTCTTCGATCCCCGGCACGGTCCGTCCGTACAGGACGTGGAATGGGCCCCGCCCGGCGGCACCCCGCGCCCGGTGCCGGCCTGCGCGACCGACGCGGCACGCCTGGCGGCGGGCGACGAGCCGCTGGCGCGCACGGTGGAGACGGCTTCGGGCCGCCGCCCGTACTGGGAGGCGGGACCGGTGTACGGCCCCTGGGCGGGCGGCTATTACGGCGGCGGCATACTGCCGGGCCTGCTGGTGGGCACGATGCTCGGCTCGATGATGTACGCCCCCGGCGCGTACGCGGCCGGCGACGCGGGCCCGGAGGGCGGCGACTACACGGGCTCGGACTTCGACCAGAGCGACTTCGGCGGCGGCTTCGACGGGGGCGGAGGCTTCGACGGCGGCGGCTTCGGAGGCGGCGGCTTCGACGGCGGCGGCGGGTTCTGAGGCATCAGGGCGAAGGGCGAACCCCAGCCCGGCCGGCGTTCGAGGCCGAGGCGCGCAGCGCCGAAACACCGGCGCCCAGGCAACACGGCGGAGAACCCAACACCAGCCCGGCCAGCGCTTGAGGCCGAGGCGCGCAGCGCCGAAACACCGGCACCCAGGCAACACGGCAGAGAACCCAACACCAGCCCGGCCGGCGTTTGAGGCCGAGGCGCGCAGCGCCGACAACGCCCGCCGCCAGGCGTC
>NZ_JBFAXR010000230.1:0-6424 GCF_040680895.1 Streptomyces sp. NPDC051940
GGGTGCCGGTACGCGCCCCGCGGCCGGCGCCGCCCCGCGCCTTCGGCGCGGGGATTGCCCCCGCCCACACGCCACCCGTTAAGGGGTGTCTTGCCTGACGTCGGCGCCTGGAGGTGCGCCCCGGGGGCTGGTCCGGCCGGGCGGGCCGGGGTCCGGCTTGTCCCGGGGACGGGCGAGGTCTGGCCGGGCGGGCGACACGCCGGTTCAGGCGCTGTGTACCCGGGGGAACGCCAGGGTGACGTGCGGACCGTTCGCCGCCGCGTGCCGTGAGGGCTTGGGTGGGGCCCCTGTCGTACGTCAAGCGAAGCAGTACGGCAGGGGCCCCACCCAAGCCCGCCCCAGGGCAAACCCGAGCCCGTCCGGCGTTTGAGGACTTCGGGCGAAGCCCGAAGCGCGTCAGCCGACGCAACCGCACACCAAGCCCGTCCGGCGTCTGAGGACATCCGGGCGGAGCCCGGATACGCGTCAGCCGACGCAAGGCGACGCTCAGCCCGTCCGGCGTCTGAGGACTGAGGCGCGAAGCGCCGAACCGCGTCAGCCGACGCAAACGCGACCAGGGACAGGTCACCGCCCCGCGCAGGCTGTGGCACAATGGTCAGCTGTACTCGACAGCCGCACAGGACCCCTCTCTCCTCCGGCTGGCGCGTCCATCGGACACCTCGGGTACCGCAACCCCACGTGGCACCTCACCGTGTCCAACCACGTCAAGTTCAGGAGACACCACTCCCGTGGCAGTCAAGATCAAGCTGAAGCGTCTGGGCAAGATCCGTTCGCCTCACTACCGCATCGTCGTCGCCGACTCCCGTACCCGCCGTGACGGCCGGGCCATCGAGGAGATCGGTCTGTACCACCCGGTGCAGAACCCCTCCCGCATCGAGGTCGACTCGGAGCGCGCCCAGTACTGGCTGGGTGTCGGCGCGCAGCCGACCGAGCCGGTTCTGGCCATCCTCAAGGTCACCGGTGACTGGCAGAAGTTCAAGGGCCTGCCCGCCCCGGCCCCGATGCTCGTCGCCGAGCCGAAGGCCGACAAGCGCGCCCTCTTCGAGGCCGCCGCCAAGGAGGCCGGTGACGAGCCCAAGGGTGAGGCCGTGACCGCCAAGGCCAAGAAGACCGAGAAGAAGGCCGAGGCCGCCGAGGCCGACGCCTCCACCGAGTCGACCGAGGCCTGAGGATGCTCGAGGAGGCCCTCGAGCACCTGGTGAAGGGCATCGTCGACAACCCCGACGAGGTGCAGGTCGCCCGGCGCAATCTGCGCCGCGGCAGTGTGCTGGAGGTCCGGGTGCACCCCGACGACCTCGGCAAGGTGATCGGCCGTAACGGCCGCACCGCGCGCGCCCTGCGCACGGTCGTGGGAGCGCTCGGCGGGCGGGGCATCCGCGTCGACCTGGTCGACGTGGACCAGATCCGCTGACGCACCAAACGCACCAAACGCACCAACGCGCGAGCGCGTGAGCGCCCGCAACGCAATCCGCCGCGACCGCGTGAGCGGTAGCAGCACCGGCCCGGGCCGGGGAAGCTGGGACGTACGGCCACGTACGACCGAGCCGCCCCGGCCCGTCGTCGTAACCCCATGAACCACGAGGAAGAACCGTGCAGCTGGTAGTCGCGCGTATCGGCCGCGCCCACGGCATCAAGGGCGAGGTCACCGTCGAGGTGCGGACCGACGAGCCGGAGCTGCGGCTCGGCCCCGGCGCCGTACTGCTCACCGATCCGGCCGCCACGGGCCCGCTGACCATCGAGTCCGGCCGGGTGCACAGCGGCCGGCTGCTGCTGCGCTTCGAGGGCGTGAAGGACCGCACGGGCGCCGAGGCGCTGCGCAACACGCTGCTGATCGCCGAGGTCGACCCGGAGGAGGTGCCGGAGGACCCGGAGGAGTTCTACGACCACCAGCTGATCGACATCGACGTGGTGACGAAGGACGGCGCCGAGGTCGGCCGGATCGCGGAGATCGCGCATCTGCCCGGGCACGATCTGCTGATCGTGAAGACCCCCGAGGGCCGCGAGGTCATGATCCCGTTCGTGACCGAGATCGTGCCGGAGATCGATCTGCACGAGCAGCGGGCCGTGATCGACCCGCCGCCCGGCCTGCTGTCGGACGAGGACGCCGTGGTGGACACCGTGGACGGCGACGCGGAGGCCGATGGGAAGGGCGACGCGGAGTGAGGCTCGACGTCGTCACGATCTTCCCCGAGTACCTGGCCCCCCTGAACGTCTCCCTCGTCGGCAAGGCCGCCGCCCGCGGGCAGCTCGACGTACGGATCCACGATCTGCGCGGCTGGACCCACGACAAGCACAACACCGTCGACGACACCCCGTACGGCGGCGGCCCCGGCATGGTCATGAAGCCGGACCCCTGGGGCGAGGCGCTGGACGAGATCACCGGGTCCGACCCGGACGCCGAGCCCGTGATCGTCGTACCCACGCCGAGCGGCCGGCCCTTCACCCAGGAGCTGGCCGTGGAACTCTCCGCCAAGCCCTGGCTGGTCTTCACGCCCGCCCGCTACGAGGGCATCGACCGGCGCGTGATCGACGAGTACGCCTCCCGGTACGACGTACGCGAGGTCTCCATCGGCGACTACGTGCTGGCCGGCGGCGAGGCCCCGGTGCTGGTGATGGTCGAGGCGATCGCCCGGCTGCTGCCCGGCGTCCTGGGCAACGCCGCCTCGCACCAGGACGACTCCTTCGCCCCCGGCCCCATGGCGAACCTGCTGGAGGGCCCCGTCTACACCAAGCCCCCCGAGTGGCGCGGCCGCGGCATCCCCGAGGTGCTGCTCAGCGGCCACCACGGGAAGATCGCCCGCTGGCGGCGGGACGAGGCGTTCCGCCGTACGACGGCCAACCGGCCGGACCTGATCGAGACCGCCGACCCGGCCGCGTACGACAAGAAGGACCGCGAGATCCTCAGCATCCTGGGCTGGGCCCCGGGACCCGACGGCCGATTTGGGCGATCGCCCGAGGTCGTGGAAGAATAGTCCGGCTGTCTGCCGTCCGACGCGCGCCCCTGCCACAGGGGGAGACGACGTGCGTACGACGCGGGCAACCACGTCAGATCCATCCTCATCCGTGCCGCCCCAGTGATCTGCGGCCCGGACGACTGTGCCGCTGATGACCTGTGGCATCGGCGAAGAAAGCAGACATCATGTCGCACCTTCTCGACAGCGTCGACGCAGCCTCCCTGCGCACCGACATCCCGGCGTTCCGTCCCGGTGACACCGTGAACGTCCACGTCCGCGTCATCGAGGGCAACCGCTCCCGTGTGCAGCAGTTCAAGGGCGTCGTCATCCGCCGTCAGGGCTCCGGCGTGCGTGAGAGCTTCACCGTCCGCAAGGTCAGCTTCTCGGTGGGCGTCGAGCGCACCTTCCCGGTGCACACCCCGGTCGTCGAGAAGATCGAGCTCGTGACCCGCGGTGACGTCCGGCGCGCCAAGCTGTACTACCTGCGTGACCTGCGCGGCAAGGCCGCGAAGATCAAGGAGAAGCGCGAGAACTGAGCCGCGTCGTCCACGGGGCAATCCGGACGGTTTAGTCTCGTACCTCGATGGACACGCACGCACAGCTTTCGGAGCGCGACGGCGCCTCCTCGTCCGACTCCTCCGCTCCGGCGGGGGACGACGGGCGGGAGGGGCCGTCGCGCTCTTCGCGTTTTCCGGCCCTCGCACGGCTGGCCGCGTCCCCGCGCCTCGTGCGTACGGGCCGGATGCTGCGGCCCGTGGGGGCGCTGACCGCCGTCTGCCTGGTGACGATGCTGCTGGTCAGCACGTTCGTCGTGCAGCCCTTCCTGATCCCCAGCGGTTCGATGAAGGGAACGCTGCGGCCCGGGGACCGGATCCTGGTCAACAAGCTGGCGTACCGCTTCGGCGGGGAGCCGCGGCGCGGCGACGTCGTGGTCTTCGACGGCAGCGGATCCTTCAGCGACGAGACGGGGGCGAGCAACCCCGTCACGCGGCTGCTGCGCAAGGCCGGCGCCTCGGTGGGTCTGGCGGAGCCCGTGGAGACGGAC
The DNA here is from genome assembly GCF_040680895.1 of Streptomyces sp. NPDC051940. NCBI lineage: Bacteria > Bacillati > Actinomycetota > Actinomycetes > Kitasatosporales > Streptomycetaceae > Streptomyces > Streptomyces sp. NPDC051940. The sequence continues at coordinate 4,000 of NZ_JBFAXR010000230.1, forward strand.
TTCGTCAAGCGCGTCATCGGCGTCGGCGGCGACCGGGTCACCTGCTGTGACGCCCGGGGCCGGCTGATGGTGAACGGTGTCGCGATCGACGAGTCCGGATACCTTTACCCGGGTGATACGCCGTCCCGCGTACCGTTTGACATCGTGGTGCCGGAGGGGAGGCTCTGGGTCATGGGTGACCACCGGAGTGACTCCCGGGATTCGCGCGACCACCTCGGCGCACCGGGCGGCGGGACCGTACCGGTGGACAAGGTGATCGGGCGGGCCGACTGGATCGGCTGGCCGGCGGGACGCTGGGCGTCGATCGGGCGGCCGTCCTATGGGTAGTCGTGCCCGGGTCGAGGTGCGGCCCGGCGGGCGCGTGGAGCGGCGGCAGCGGGACAGGAAGATCAAACGGCGGCGGCGCCGTTCGGCGATCAAGGAGATCCCGATCATCGTCGGGGTGGCGCTGCTCATCGCCCTGCTGATCAAGACCTTCATGGTGCAGGCGTTCGTCATCCCGTCCGGATCGATGGAGCAGACCATCAAGATCGGCGACCGGGTCGTCGTCAACAAGTTCTCGCCCTGGTTCGGCGCGAAGCCGGAGCGGGGGGACGTGGTGGTGTTCAAGGATCCCGGCGGGTGGCTGCACGGCGAGGCCGGCTTCGAGAAGAACACCGACCCGCCCGTGATCAAGCAGGTGAAGGAGGGGCTGAGCTGGATCGGGCTGCTGCCCTCCGACCGCGACCAGGACCTGATCAAACGGGTCGTGGGCATCGGCGGGGACCGGGTGAAGTGCTGCGACAAGGAGGGACGGGTCACGGTCAACGGCACTCCGATCACCGAGCCGTACCTCTACCCGGGCGACGAGCCGTCGGCCGGCGCGTTCGACGTCACCGTGCCCGAGGGCCGGATCTTCGTGATGGGCGATCACCGGTCCAACTCGGCCGACTCGCGCGAGCACGGGGACGGTCCGTACCAGGGGACCGTGCCCGAGGATCTGGTGGTCGGCAAGGCCGTGGCGATCGCCTGGCCGCTCGGCCACTGGCGCAGGCTTGAAGATCCGGATACCTACGCGTCGGTGCCCGATCCGGGCTCGGGGTCTCATACTGTGTCCTCGAGCACCACGCAAAGTTCAGACGTAAACAGTCCGCAAGTATTCGGCGACAGCCCGCAATCAATCGGTCCTCTCCCGACTCCTGCGGAACTCCCGCTCGTTATGGGAGTGGTGGGCCTGCACCGGCTCAGGTACAGGCGGCGACAGTTGAGGAGTGGATGTGGGGGACGTGGCAGTCGGCGCGCGCTCCGGTCAGGACGAGTTCGATGACCGTTCGGGTTCGGAGGAACCGGTGACGGAACCCGCCGGGGTGACGGACGGCGAGGCGGCCGGCGTGGACGAGGACGACGAGGAGACGCCCCCGCAACGGCAGCACCGGTCCTTCTGGAAGGAGCTGCCGATCCTCATCGGCGTCGCCCTGGTGCTCGCCCTGCTGATCAAGACCTTCCTGCTGCAGGCGTTCTCCATCCCGTCCGACTCGATGCAGAACACGCTGCAGCGCGGCGACCGCATCCTGGTCGACAAGCTGACGCCGTGGTTCGGCTCGGAGCCGGAGCGCGGCGAGGTCGTCGTCTTCCACGACCCGGGCAACTGGCTGCCCGACAGCGAGGCCCCCGACCCCAACGCGATCCAGAAGGTCCTCGGCTTCATCGGCCTGTACGCCGAGGGCCAGGATCTGGTCAAGCGCGTCATCGCGGTCGGCGGCGACACGGTCGAGTGCCACGGCAACGGCCCGGTCAAGGTCAACGGCGTCGCCCTGGACGAGTCCAGCTACGTGACCTTCCCCGGCACGACGCCGTGCGCGGACCGCAACTTCGGCCCGCTCAAGGTGCCCGAGGGCAAGATCTGGGTGATGGGCGACCACCGCAACGACTCGCTGGACTCCCGGTACCACATGGACCAGCCGGGCGGCGGCTTCGTCGACAACGACGAGGTCGTGGGCCGCGCCATCGTCCGCGCCTGGCCGATCAGCCGCTGGGGCACGCTCCCGATCCCGGACACGTACGACCAGCCGGGCATCAACAACCAGTCCGCGTCGTCCGCCCTGGGCGCGGCCCCGGGCGTCCTGGGGCTCGCGGGGGCGGTCCCGCTGGTGCTGATCCGGCGCCGCCGGTTGGTGCGTCGGATGCAGGGCGCTTCGGGGGGCTGAACGCGCGGCGCGCGCGGCGTTCTTGGGGGGCGGTGACTTGGGGCGGGTGGGGTTGCGCTGGGTGTGCGTGCCCCGTCGGCCCTGGGCGGCTGGTGCGGGGCGCCCCGGCGCCCTCCGCAAGTCCGGGACACGGCGCCCCGTGCGGCCGGCGGCAACGTCCAGGGCCTGGCCCAGCTGATCTTCACCAAGTACGTCTTCGCCTTCGAGCTCACCGGCGCCCTGCTGATCACCGCGGCCGT
>NZ_JBFAXR010000231.1:0-6401 GCF_040680895.1 Streptomyces sp. NPDC051940
GGCGACAGGGCGCAGGGCGCAACCCCAGCCCGTCCGGCGTTTGAGGACGAGCGCCGCAGGCGCGATGCGGGCGCAGCCCGCAAAGGGGGCCCGGGGGCGCAGCCCCCGCAGCGCAACGCAACATGCAGCCCGGCCGGCGCCTGAGGCCGAGGCGCGCAGCGCCGATACACCGGCGCCCAGGCAACAGGGCGAAGAGCGCATCCCAGCCCGTCCGGCGCCCAGGCACGAGGGCGAAGAGCGCATCCCAGCCCGTCCGGCGCCCAGGCATGAGGGCGAAGGGCGCATCCCAGCCCGTCCGGCGCCTGAGGACGAGCGCCGCAGGCGCGATCGCGGGCGCAGCCCGCAAAGGGGGCCCGGGGGCGAAGCCCCCGCAGCGCAACGCGACATGGAGCCCGTCCGGCGTTTGAGGACGAGGCGCGCAGCGCCGACAAGCCGGCGCCCCGGCGCCAGGGCGAAGGGCCCAATCCCAGCCCGGCCGGCGCTTGAGGCCGAGCGCCGCAGGCGCGAAAAGCGGGCGCAGCCCGCAACGGGGGCCCGGGGGCGGAGCCCCCGCGGCGGAAGGCGACGGCAACGCCGAAGGGGCGCAGCCACAAAGGCCACGCCCCTCGACGTCACACGTCAGTTGTGCCCGAAGCGCTTCTCCTTGTGCTTCTGGGTCTTGTGCGTCCCCCCATACTCCCCGGAGGTCATCGCACTCACCTTGTCCTCCGCGGGCCCACCCATACCCGCACCCTCCGAGCCCCGCTCAGCCTGCGTATCCGCCGAGCGCTCGGGCTCACCGTCGTGTATCCGGTTCCGGTTCTTGCGTCCCATCAGGACTCACCGACCCTCGTAGTGCTCGGGCGCCTGCGCGTAGTCGTCCACCTCAGGCGAAGCGTGCGGCGGCGGCGCCGCCGAGGCGGAGGACCGCTCGTCGAACGGCTGCTGCGATGCCTGACCGCTCGAGTCGACCGCGTACTTGTCGGTGTGCTCGTGCTGCTGCTGCTGGTTTCGGTTCTTCTTGCCCTTACCCATTCTGGATCTTTCCTTCACTTCGCGGGTCCCCCCGCGCAAGCCACCGTCGCACGCCCCGCAGTTCATCGCATTTCGGACAATTACCCTCCGTGTACAGACCACGCCACGCCGATGATCCGCGAGCGGCTGATAACCCCCCGCCAGTCGGGCAGACTCGAAGACAACCCCGCGTACCCCGCCTCCGGAAGAGGGTGACAATCGTGGACCGCTGCGTCGTACTGGTGGACGCCGGCTATCTGCTGGGCGCCGCCGCGAGCCTGCTGGCCGGTGAACCGTCCCGGTCCCGAATCAGCATTGACCACGCCACCCTCGTCCAGGGGCTGCGCGACCGCGCGGAGGCCGACACGGGCCACCCGCTGCTGCGCATCTACTGGTTCGACGGCGCCCCCGACCGCGTGCCCCAGCCGGAGCACCGCCGGCTGCGCGTGATGCCCCGGGTCACGGTCCGGCTGGGCGCCCTCACCCGAAGTGACGGCCGATGGGCCCAGAAGGGTGTAGACGCGGCGATGCACGCGGAGCTCACGGAGCTCGCCCGCAACCGCGCGTGCTCCGACATCGTGCTCGTGACCGGCGACGGCGATCTGCTGCCGGGGATGATGTCGGCGAAGGAGCACGGTGTCGCCGTACACCTGTGGGCCGTACAGGCCGCGGACGGGGACTACAACCAGTCGGAGGACCTGGTCGCCGAGGCCGACGAGCGCCGGGTGCTGGACCGCGAGTGGATCACCCGGGCCGTACGGGTGAAGGACCTGACGGGCGTCTGCGCCCCGGCGCCCGCCCCGCGGCCGGAGATCGCGGCGATCCTGGCCGCGCCGCTCCCCTCGACGGCGCCACAGCCGGAGCCCGCGCAGAACGGCGTGGGGGCGGCCGAGGCGTCCGCCGTACAGCCCGCGAAGGGCGTGCCGACGCCGAAGGACCTCGCCGACCTGGGCCGCCCGTCGATGCCGGAGGCGCGGACCGCGCCGGCGGCGACGCTGCGGTGGTCGTCGGACCGCGGCTGGGTCGAGCGGCCCGGCGGGGAGCCGCCGGAGACGGCCGGGCTGCCCACGCTGGCGCAGCTGACGACGGCCGAGCAGCGGTGGGCCGACCGGGAGGAGGACATCACGGCGATCGGCGGCGATCCGTACGAGGTGGGCCAGGTCTTCGCCCGGCGCTGGATCGAGCGTCTCCCGGACCAGTCACACCTCCCGCTGCTGGCGGCCCAGTACCCCCGGGTCCCGCACCGCATCGACGGCGAACTCCTGCGCTACGCCGCACGCTTCGGCCTGCTGGCGCACAAGGACGACCAGATCGACGAACACGACCGCTACGCGATCCGCGCGGGCTTCTGGCGCGAGATCGACATCCGCACGGCGGTGGAACACGCCCCCGCAACCACCGAAAGCTGAGTGCCTCCGTGGGGGCAGGGCGCTCCCGTAAGGCGGATCGGCGGGGGCTTCGCCCCCGGACCCCGTGGGAGCAGGGGCTACGTAAGCGGGCCCAGCACCGAACTTCGCCGGGGAAGCTTGGGCCCCCGGCAGCACACCCCACCTGAGGGGGTCCACCACCGAGCCGAGGGCACCCACCCGAAAGCCCACCCCAAGCCGGAGGCCGCCCTCACCCGAAGGCCCACCCCAAGCCGGACGCCGCCCTCACCCGAAGGCCCACCCCAAGCCGGACGCCGCCCGCATCCGAGAGCCCCACCCCGAATCCGAGACCGCGCCCTCGCCCAAGAGCCGCCCCAAGCGGTAAGCCGCCCTCACCCCTGCCCAGCAGCCCCGCCCGGGGCCGTGCCCGGCGCCCCGCCCGGGGCCGTGCCCGGCGCCCCGCCCGGGGCCGTGCCCGGCGCCCCTCCCGGCGCCTCTCCCCAGCCCTGCCACTGGCCGGGGGCCACCGGCGCCGGCTGCGGGTCGCGGGGGCCGAAGAGGCCCGTGAGCACCAGGTGCACGAGCATCGCCGCCATCGGCCACGCCAGCAGCGCCGTCTTGGCGCTGAGCTGCAGCGGGGCGTCGAAGATCTTGCCCTCGCCGACCTGCTTGGCGTGGGCGATCACGTCGTCCGTGGGACCGAGCCACTCCCCCACCTGCCACGCCACCAGCGCGCCGAGCAGCCCGCCGACGGCCAGCGCCGCGACCAGCGGCACGCCGCCGCGGCGGCGCCAGAGGAAGACCGCGAGCGCGGACACCGCCCCGAAGCCGAGCCCGACCAGCGCGAACGTCCCGTCGATGGCGACGGCGTGCTCGGCCTCCGAATCGGCGAGCAGGACGTTCCCGTCCCGGGCCACCAGCGGCACGCGCGGCGCCAGCTGCACCCAGAGGAAGCCGGCGAGCAGCCCGCTCACCGCCAGCGCGAGCGTCACCAGCAGCGCACCACGCACCTCGGAGCGCACGAGGCCGCCCCCCTTCGACGTGGGGTCACCGGAGTCCTGGGCCCACGGCTGCTGCCAGGGGCTGGGGGACGGCTGGTCCTGAGGCGTCATCGGCGCGGTCACCCTGCCATGGTGCCAGGGCCTCGTCGGGCGTCGGCCCTCAGGTTGCCCGTTCGGGTGTGTTGAGGACGGTCGAGGGATCCGTCACCGTACCGCCGCGCGGCGGAACGCCCAGGTGGCGACCCCCAGCGCGAGCACGCCCGTGCCCGCGCAGACGCCGAGGTCCGCCACGACGGCGGCCCAGTCGGGCGCCGGCCCGTACGTCCGGGCCAGGGCCTCCACCCCGTACGTCGAGGGCAGCAGGTCCCGCGCCAGGGCCACCGGCGCGGGCATGCCGGAGGCGGGGATGACGCCCAGCAGCAGCGCGGCCGACATGCCGAGCTGGCCCGCCAGCGTGGCCAGCTCCTGCCGGGGCGCGAGCAGCCCCAGCGCGGCGCCGAGCCCGGCCAGCGCGGCCCCGGCGAGCGGGATGACGAGGGCCAGCACCCACAGCCGCGCGACCGGCAGGTCGAAGAGCACGCTCCCCGCCACTCCCGTGACGACGGTGCCGGGCACGGTGAAGGACGCGTAAGCACCGGCCGCGCCGAGCACGACCGCGGCGGGCGGCACGGGCAGCGTGGCGTAGTGGTCGAGCCCGCCGTGGGCACGCAGCTGCCCGAAGTACTGGGCGAGGAGGTTGAGCGCGACGAACGCGACGACGAGCACCGTCGACCCGGCGACGACCGCCCGCGCGTCCTCGCTGCCCGCGTCGACGACCCCCCGCATCAGGACCATGATCCCGACGGACTGGAACGTCGCCACGAACAGCAGCGGGATCCGCGAGACCCGCGCCCGCGACAGCTGGGCCCGGTACACGGCGCCGAGCGCGGGCCACAGCCCCGCCCGGGGGGCGAGCGGCGCGGCGCCGTCCTCGTCGGCGACCGCCACCGACGGCACGACCACCGCCTGAGCACTGACCGAGGTCACGCTTTCACCAGCCCCTCCGTCCGCCCGCCGAGCGCGAGGTACACGTCCTCCAGGCTCGGCGTGGCCAGCGTGAAGTCGTCGAGGGCCGCGAACGCGGGCCCGCCCGTCACGGCCGCCACGGCGGCGCGGGCCTCGTCGGCGCCGAGCCGCAGCGTCCAGCGCCGTCCCGTGGCCTGCGCGCGGGCGGCCAGCGCGGCGACCTCCGCCAGCTGCAGCGGCGGCGCCTCGCGCCATACGAGTTCCACCCGTACCTCGCCGTCGACCAGCGCGCGCAGCCCCGCCGGGGTGTCGCAGGCGATGACGCGGCCCTGGTCGAGCACGGCGACCCGGTCGAGCACGGTCTCGGCCTCGATGACGTTGTGCGTCACCAGCACGACCGTCACGCCCTGCTCGGCCCGCCGCCGGTCCACCGCGGCCCACACCGCGCGCCGGGCGACGGGGTCCATGCCGGTGGTCGGTTCGTCCAGTACGAGCACGGGCCGGGGTCCGGCGAGCGCGGCGCCCACACAGGCGAGCCGCCGCTGTCCGCCGGAGAGCTTCTTCAGCGGGCGGGTGGCGATGGATCCGAGCCCGAGCTCCTCGATCACGGCGTCGCGTTCGGCGCGGGCGGTGCCGGGGGCGAGCCCGCGCAGCCGGGCGGTGGTCTCCACGGCCAGCGAGACGGTCAGCTCGTCGAGGGCGGTCGACTCCTGCCCCAGATAGGCGAGCAGCCGCGCGGCCCGCTCCGGATGCCGTACGAGGTCGTGGCCGAGCATCGAGACGCTGCCCGTGTCCGGCCGCATCAGCCCGGTCAGCTGTCGTACGAGGGTGGACTTGCCGGCGCCGTTGGGCCCGAGGAGTCCGAAGATCTCGCCCTGCCGTACGTCCAGACTCACCGCGTCCACGGCCCGCACCTCGGGCACGGCGGGCCGGCCGCGCCGGGCCTTGCGCCCGGGATACGTCTTGACCAGGTCACGCACACGGCAGGCGACGCCGGTCGGCGTACGAACTGCTGCGCCCGCGACGCCGGTACCTGTGCTCACGAGTTACGAGGGTACGCTGTCCCGGTTTGCGGCCGTGTCACCCCCCGGCCTTGCGCTCGCGAGAGGGCTGGACGGCTCCCACTCCCTTCGGTATGACCTCGTCATGTCGAAGAAGACACGCAAACGGAAGTGGCGGATCCGCAAGGGCAAGTCGAACCACGGCCGCCGCCCGGCGTAGCGACCGAGGTCGCCCTGGCGGCGGCCCTACCTGCGGGCGATCGGCGCCACGACCGCGCCGGTGAGCTTGGCGAGGTCGTCCGGTGACAGCTCGACCTCCAGTCCGCGCCGTCCGGCGGACACGCACACGGTGTCCAGCTCCGCGGCGGACGCGTCCAGCACGGTGGGCAGCCGTTTGCGCTGCCCGAGGGGCGAGATGCCGCCGCGCACGTACCCGGTGGTCCGCTCGGCCGCGGCCGGATCGGCCATGGCAGCCCGCTTCCCGCCCACGGCGGCGGCGAGTGCCTTGAGGTCCAGCGACCCGGCCACGGGTACGACGGCGACGGTCAGCTCGCCGTCGACCTCGGCGACCAGCGTCTTGAAGACCCGCGCCGGATCCACGCCCAACGCCCGGGCGGCCTCCTCCCCATAGGACGCCACACCCGGATCATGCTCATACGCACGCACACTGAACTCCACCCCGGCCCCCTCCAACACCACGGTCGCCGGCGTCCCCCCACCCTGCCTCTTACTCTTCTTAGCCACGCCGCCGACCCTACCGATCGCTCCGCGCCCAGGAACGACCGCCCGGCACCGCCCCCAGGGGAAGCCCAATTGCCGAGGGAAGCAAGCCTGTCGCACAAGGCGAGGACGAGGCGGGGCGCGCCGACTGAGCAGCGGCGCCCAGAGGTCAGGACGAACCCAAACCCCGCCCGCCCAGACACCAGGGCGAAGGTCGCACCCCAGCCCGCCCAGGCACCAGGGCGAAGGTCGCACCCCAGCCCGTCCGGCGCTTGAGGACGAGCGCCGCAGGCGCGAAAAGCGGGCGCAGCCCG
>NZ_JBFAXR010000232.1:0-6361 GCF_040680895.1 Streptomyces sp. NPDC051940
ACGGCGCTCGTCCTCAAACGCCGGACGGGCTGAACGTCGCGTTGCGCCGGCTGACGCGGGTCGGCGCTGCGCGCCTCGTCCTCAAACGCCGGACGGGCTTCATGTGGCGTTTCGCCGGCTGACGCGATTCGGCGCTGCGCGCCTCAGTCCTCAAACGCCGGACGGGCTGAATGGCGCCTTGCGTCGGCTGGCGCGTATCCGGGCTTCGCCCGGAGTCCTCAAGCGCCGGGCGGGCTGAGTGGCGCCTTGCGTCGGCTGGCGCGATTCAGCGCTTCGCGCCTCAGTCCTCAAGCGCCGGGCGGGCTGGGGGTGTCCTGTCTGCTCGTGTGGGCTGTCAGGTGGTCGGTTGGTGGATCGGGAACTCGTGTTGCCACTTTTTGTGGACGTACAGCTTCTCTCCGGCCACGTGCGTCACCGCCCAGAAGCCGCCGGACGGGGCGACGGTGGTGTCCTGCGGGAGTCTGGCGAGTACACGGCGTGGCGTTATCGAGAAGGTGAGCTTGCCGTACTCGAGCAGGAGCAGGGCCTGGTCCGTGCGGACGATGACGCGGCGCGTGACCAGTGAGGCGACGAGCAGTCCGCAGAGCAGGCCGCCCAGGGCGCCGCCCACCTTGAACACCAGCATGCTGATCGCCAGCAGCCCGCCGAGGAGGAAGCCGGCCGCAACCGGCGGCATCCCGCCCTGGGCCAGGCGTACGGACAGGACCGTCTCGCCCGGCTCCAGCAGCGGACGGCTGCGGTCGGCGACCTTCACGGCCAGCTTCTGCACCCTGGCGGACATCGCGCCCCATCTCCTGTCGTTCGTCGCACTCGTGTGCGGTACGGGGGGACAGCGTAGGGGGGAGCGGGTGCCGCGCACCAGAGGTGCGGGAAGGCGGGGTCAGCGGGTGCGCAGGCCCTCGAACGCCAGGGTCAGGAGGCGGTCGGAGAGGTCCGTGTCCTCCGGGGACTTCACGGCCGCCTTCTCCGTCGCGTACGCGAGGGCGTTCGCGATGCGCAGGATGTCGAGGTAGTTCGCCGACGGGCTCAGCTCGCCCGAGGCGTGGGCGCGGTCCGTGAGGGTCTGGGCGTACGTCTTCAGGCGGAGGTGGCAGTTGGCGAGGCGGCCCTCCTCCAGCAGGGCCGACGACATGCCGCGGAACTCCATCGCGTGCTCCATGTACGCCCGCAGCCAGTAGCGCAGCGCCTGCAGCGGGGACTGCGACGCGTCGTCGGTGAGCCGGGAGGCCTCCTCGCCCATCCGGTCGATCTGGTCCTCGAAGACCGCCTCCATCAGCGCGAAGCGGTCCGGGAAGTGGCGGTAGAGCGTGCCGATGCCCACGCCCGCGCCGCGGGCGATGTCCTCCAGCGAGGTGTCCAGTCCGTGCTCGCGGAACGCCTCGCTTGCCGTGGTGAGCAGTCGCTCGTAGTTGCGCCGCGCATCCGCCCGCATCGGCCTGTCGCCCCGCGTCGTCGCCATGGGCACCACCCTTCGAAGTCTCCGCGGGCACCAGAATGCCATTGCGGAAACGGAGGCTGCCTCCGTATAGTTAGTGGAGGTTCCCTCCGTTTGCATTCTCCTGCTGGAGGCATTGCCTTGTCCACTCCTGTCCGCATTTCCGGGACGACCCCTGCCCGCACCCGGCCGCCCGGCCGCCGAGCGGCCTCGCTCGCCCTCACGGCCATCGTCACGACCCAGCTGATGCTGCTCGTCGACGCGACGGTCGTGAACGTCGCACTTCCGTACGTAGCCGGCGATCTGCACTTCTCCGCCACCGGCAGATCGTGGGTCATCAATCTCTACGCCCTCGCCTTCGGCGGGCTGCTGCTGCTCGGCAGCCGGATCGGCGACCGGATCGGGCGCCGCCGCGCGCTCGTCACCGGTGTGCTCGCCTTCACCGCCGCCTCGCTGCTCGGCGGCTTCGCGCCGAGCGCCGGCTGGCTGCTCGCCGCCCGCGCGGCGCAGGGCGCGGCGGCCGCGCTCGCCGCGCCGTCGACCCTCGCGCTCATCGCCACCACCTTCCGCGAGGGGAGCGAACGGGCCCGCGCCCTCAGCGTGTTCTCCTCCATCAGCGGTGCCGGCGCCTCCATCGGGCTGCTGCTCGGCGGGGCGCTCACCGAATGGACGTCCTGGCGGTGGGTGATGTTCGTCAACGTGCCCGTCGGCCTGCTCATCGCCTGGCTCGCGCCGCGCTACGTCGCGGAGACCCCGCGTCAGGACGGGGCGTTCGACATCGGAGGCGCGCTCAGCGGGACGCTGGGGATGATGTCCCTGGTGTACGGCTTCATCCGCGTCGCGGAGCAGGACTGGGGCGATGGCCTCGGGCTCACGGCCTTCGGGCTCGCGGTGCTGTTGCTGGGGACGTTCGTGCTGGTCGAACTGCGGGCGCGGCAGCCGCTCGTGGCGCTGCGGCTCTTCGCCTCGCGGGACCGGGCGCTGGCGTACGCGGCGATGCTGCTCGTCCCCGCGGGGATGTTCGGCGTCTTCTACTTCACCACCCTGTATCTGCAGCTCGGACTGCACTTCAGCCCGCTGCGCGCGGGCGCCGCGTTCCTGCCGATGACCCTGCCGCTGTTCGCGGCGGCGCGGCTGGCGCCGCGGCTGCAGGGGCGGTACGGGCCCAAGCGCGTGGCGCTGGCGGGGCTCGCGCTCAACCTGGCCGGCGTGGTGTGGCTGTCGCGGCTGTCGGAGGGCGCGGGGTACACCTCGGCGCTGCTCGGGCCGCTGGTCCTGATGGGCGTCGGCATGGGGCTGACCGTGATGCAGCTCAACACGCTGATCCTGGCGGGGGTCCTGCCCGGCGAGGCGGGCTCCGCGTCCGGACTGCTGCAGACGATGCAGCAGGTCGGCGGCGGGCTCGGGGTGGCCGTGCTGGTCACGGTCTCGGCCGGGCGGGCGTTCACCGACAGCGTCGCGGCGGCGTACGCCGGGGCCGCGGTGTTCGCGGGGCTCGCGCTGGTGGTGATGTGCGCGGTCCGCGGCGGCGGCGTACGGCGCGGCGCGTAGGTGACAGGGCGAAGGCCCCCGCCGTGGCGGGGGCCTTCGCCCTGAGCGTCCTGGGAGCGGTCCGCGGACGCTACTCCTTGATCTCGCAGATCGGCGCGCCCGACGTGAGCGCCGCGCCGACCTCCACCGACAGGCCCTTGACCGTGCCGGCCTTGTGCGCGTTCAGGGGCTGCTCCATCTTCATCGCCTCCAGGACGATGATGAGGTCGCCCTCGTTGACCTGCTGGCCCTCCTCGACCGCCACCTTCACGACCGTCCCCTGCATGGGGGAGGCGAGCGTGTCGCCGGAGACCGCGGAGCCGGCCTTCTTGACCGCCTTGCGCTTCGGGCGGGCGCCGCCCGCTGCCGCCGTACGGGCCATCTGCATGCCGAGGCCCGCCGGGAGGGAGACCTCCAGCCGCTTGCCGCCGACCTCGACGACGACCGTCTCGCGGCCCGCCTCGTCCTCCTCGGCCTCGGCGCCGGTGCCCGCGAAGGGCTTGATCTCGTTGACGAACTCCGTCTCGATCCACCGGGTGTGGACGCGGAACGGGTCGGAGGTGAACGCCGGGTCGGTGACGACCGCGCGGTGGAAGGGGATCGCCGTGGCCATACCCTCCACCTGGAACTCCGCCAGCGCCCGCGCCGCGCGCTGCAGCGCCTGCTCACGGGTGGCGCCCGTGATGATCAGCTTGGCCAGCAGCGAGTCCCACGCCGGGCCGATGACCGAGCCGGTCTCGACGCCCGCGTCCAGCCGTACGCCGGGGCCCGACGGCGGGGCGAAGCGCGTGACCGTGCCGGGGGCCGGGAGGAAGTTGCGGCCCGGGTCCTCGCCGTTGATGCGGAACTCGAAGGAGTGGCCCCGTACGGCAGGGTCGTCGTAGCCCAGCTCCTCGCCGTCGGCGATCCGGAACATCTCGCGCACCAGGTCGATGCCCGTGACCTCCTCGGTCACCGGGTGCTCGACCTGCAGCCGGGTGTTGACCTCCAGGAAGGAGATCGTGCCGTCGAGGCCGACCAGGAACTCGACCGTGCCGGCGCCCTGGTAGCCCGCCTCGCGCAGGATGGCCTTCGAGGCGCTGTACAGCTGCGCGTTCTGCGCGTCGGACAGGAACGGCGCGGGGGCCTCCTCCACCAGCTTCTGGTGGCGGCGCTGGAGGGAGCAGTCACGGGTGGAGACCACGACCACGTTGCCGTGCTTGTCCGCCAGGCACTGCGTCTCGACGTGCCGCGGCTTGTCCAGATAGCGCTCGACGAAGCACTCGCCGCGGCCGAAGGCGGCGACCGCCTCGCGGACCGCCGACTCGTACAGCTCCGGGACCTCTTCGAGCGTACGGGCGACCTTCAGGCCGCGGCCGCCGCCGCCGAAGGCCGCCTTGATGGCGATCGGCAGGCCGTGCTCGGTGGCGAAGGCGACGACCTCGTCCGCGCCGGAGACCGGATCCGGGGTGCCGGCCACCAGCGGCGCGCCGGCGCGCTGCGCGATGTGCCGGGCGGCGACCTTGTCGCCGAGGTCGCGGATGGCCTGCGGGGGCGGGCCGATCCAGGTCAGGCCCGCGTCGAGCACGGCCTGGGCGAAGTCGGCGTTCTCCGACAGGAAGCCGTAACCGGGGTGGACGGCGTCCGCCCCCGAGTCCGCGGCGGCCTTCAGGACCTTGGCCATGTCCAGATAGCTGGTGGCCGGGGTGTCACCGCCCAGCGCGAACGCCTCGTCGGCGGCGCGGACATGCAGCGCGTCCCGGTCCGGATCCGCGTAGACGGCGACACTCGCGATGCCGGCGTCGCGGCAGGCTCGGGCGACCCGGACAGCGATTTCGCCACGGTTGGCGATGAGCACCTTGCGCACGTTGGCTCCCTCCTTGGAACATCCGTGATTTTAGGTAGTGGGGACACACCGCGCCGAGGCGGGCCAGGGGGTGAGCTTGCCCACACGGAGGGTGAACCGGGTCCCTATCGTTGCCCTAAAACCCCCGAGTTTCCAAGGTACGCCGCCTGGGCGTACGGCTGCTCGGGGAGGATGTGTGGGCAAGGTCTCCTGGTGTACGAGCGAGGGGCCGGGGATGCGTTTTGTGGGATCCCTACTAAGGCCGGGGGGAATCTTTGCCGGGTGACTTCTCCACGTGCGCGACCCTTGCCGCGGGCGTTACCCGTTAGTAGCGTTCTGGACTAGGAGATACCAGGGGTAACAGGGGGTTCAGGTGGGGATCAGGCGGGCCGTGGCACTGGCCGCCGGCGGGGCGCTGATGCTGGAGGGCATCGCGATCGCCGGGGTCCAGCTGGTGATGGCGGAGTTCCTCGACGGACAGAACATGTCCCTGGCCGGGCTGGACACGGATCTGCTGGCGAACGGCATCCGGGGCGGCGGGCTGCTCTTCGGCGGCGTCCTCTTCGCGTGCGGGGTGGCCGCGCTGCGGATGGGCGTCCGGGACGCGGCGCCCGGGCGGTTCCTGCGGGCGGTGCTGATCGGGGTGGCCGTCGTGCACGGGGTGCTCGGCGCCGTGGTGGCGGCGCTCGTCGGCTGGGACGTGTTCGCCGTGCTGATGGTGATCCTCGGCCTCGTGGTCTTCAGCGTGCTGGCGTACGGCCGTCCGGGTGGCGCGGAGCCGGCGAAGGAGCCCGCGGAGCCGGACGAGCCGAACGGGCAGCCGCAGGGGCCGCCGGCTCCTCCCGCCCCCGCGGCCTTCTAGCGGGTCAGCGGGGCTGCGGCTCAGCGGCTCAGCGGGTCACACCCACAGGTCCGTCACCGACATGCCGAGCTCCGCCAGCAGGCGGCGGAACAGGGGCAGGGACAGCCCGATCACGTTGCCGTGGTCGCCGTCGATGCCGTCGACGAACGGCGCCGCCCGGCCGTCCAGGGTGAACGCGCCCGCCACGTGCAGCGGTTCGCCCGTCTCGACGTAGGCGGCGATCTCCGCGTCCGAGGGGTCGCCGAAGCGGACCGTGGTGGAGGCGGTCGCGGAGGTACGGCGGCCACTCGTCGTGTCGATGAGGCAGTGGCCGGTCTGCAGGACGCCCGAGCGGCCCCGCATCGCCTTCCAGCGGGCCGTGGCCTCCTCGGCGTCCGCGGGTTTGCCCAGCGCCTCGCCGTCCAGCTCCAGCACCGAGTCGCAGCCGATGACCAGGGCGCCCGCGGCCTCCGGACGCCCCGCCACGGCGGTCGCCTTCGCCTCGGCGAGCACCCGGGCCAGTTCGCCCGGCGTGGGGGCGGACAGCGCGTCCTCGTCGACGCCGCTCACCACGACGTGCGGGTCGAACCCGGCCTGCTTCAACAGCTCCAGGCGGGCGGGCGAGGCGGAGGCGAGGATGAGCTTGCGGTCAGTCATGGGGCCCAAGCTTAGGCCGCCCCGGAGCCGGCTGACCGCCGTCGGGCCGGCCGCGCCGCGGCGGCCGGACGCC
>NZ_JBFAXR010000233.1:0-6337 GCF_040680895.1 Streptomyces sp. NPDC051940
GTCTACCCGGTCAAGGGTGTGGGCAACGCCACGCTGATGGACGAGGCGGCGCTGCGCGAGAAGTACGGCGTCGACGGCCCCGGGTACGTCGACCTGCGCGCTCTCGAGCGCGATCTCGCGGGGCGAGTGCTGCACGCCGATCTTGACCTCTACGGCCATGGTCCCTCCGACGTTCAGGTGTTAAGCAAGTGATGCGTTACGGCAGCAACACTAACCCGCCCGCGCCGCCTGCAGGCTCAGACGCTGAACGCCGGCAGCGAACAACCGTCAGTGCTCGGTGCCGTGCAGCGGGAATCCCGCGATGCCGCGCCACGACAGGGACGACATCAGCTTCGACGCCGCGTCCCGCGGGATGTTCTGGCCGGCGCTCAGCCAGTAGCGGGCGGTGATCTGCGCCATGCCGCACAGGCCCACGGCCAGCATCATCGACTGCTCGGCCGCCAGGTCCGTGTCCTCGGCGATGACCTCGCTGACCGCCTCCGCGCAGTCCAGGCTGACCTTGTCGACGCGCTCGCGCACGGCCGGCTCGTTGGTCAGGTCGGACTCGAAGACCAGGCGGAACGCGCCGCCCTCGTCCTCGACGAAGGCGAAGTAGGCGCTGATGACCGTCGCGACGCGCTGCTTGTTGTCCGACGTGGACTCCAGCGCGCCCCGGACCGCCTTGACCAGGGCCTCGCAGTGCTGGTCGAGCAGGGCCAGATAGAGCTCCAGCTTGCCCGGGAAGTGCTGGTAGAGCACCGGCTTGCTGACGCCGGCGCGGTCGGCGATGTCGTCCATGGCCGCGGAGTGGTAGCCCTGTGCGACGAAGACCTCCTGGGCCGCGCCCAGCAGCTGGTTCCGTCGGGCCCGGCGCGGCAGCCGGGTGCTCCGTGGACGTGCCTCGGTCTGCTCGATGGCTGTCACACCGCCTCCCAAAGATCGCCGTACCGCGTCACGCGGATGGGGTGTGACGGCGGTAACGGACACGTGCGTGTCCGCCATCCTACGGTCGGGTAACCCGTGTGCGCGTGGCGCGAGCAAGGATTTCACGTACACCCGCGCCGGGGAACCCGGATAAATCTCCGCAGGTCACCGGTAATCGTCCTCATTCATGGCGACGACGCGGGCCTGTTCCGCCGCGTCGGCGGTGTTCGCGTGGTCGCCGGTGCGCTCGTCGAACGCCGAATCGTCCTGTTGTACGAGGTCGGCCTGCTGCTCCGCGGCGTCCGCCTCCGGTACCTCGTCGCTCGTGCGGTCGGGGCCGGCCTGGAAGGTCTCCGGCTCCTGCGGGTCGGGCGTCATGGCGGGTCTCCCCTCTCTGGGGTGGGTCAGCGTCAGGCGGCCCGGCTGGTGCGCGGGTGCGTGACGGTGTCCTGTGTCCGAGCGTAAGAGAGGTGCGCTCCGGCCGCTATGCGATCTGTGGGCATCCGCCGGTTTCGCTCCGGTTCGCGGGGCGGTGTCCTGGCCGGTCGCCCCGGCTGACCTGGTATCCGGCCGGAGAGGGCCCGGTCTCGCCCCCGGGAGGGCGCGGCGTGATCTGTGACCGCGAACACCCGTACCAAGCGGTTGACTCTCTCGTAGCATGTGCCCATGTCCTCGACCGAGCTGCCGCGCACCCAGGCGGTTCCGGAGGTGCTGCCCACCGCGGCGCAGAGCGACGGCACGGTCACCCTGCGGCACGTCCCGCTCCCCGGCCTAACCCTCGCCGTCCGGCACCGGACGCCCGCCCGGGAGGGGCTGGAGCCCGCGCTGTACGTCCACGGGCTGGGCGGATCCGCGCTGAACTGGACGGCCCTGGCGGACCAGCTGGCCGGCCGGGTCGACGGCGAGGCGGTCGACCTGCCCGGCTTCGGGCAGTCCCCGCCGCCGGACGACGGCGACTACTCGATCACCGGACACGCCCGCGCGGTGACGCGCTACCTCGACGCCCGCGGCCGCGGACCCGTGCACCTCTTCGGCAACTCCATGGGCGGCGCCGTCGTCACCCGCGTCGCCGCGCTGCGGCCCGACCTGGTGCGCACCCTCACCCTCGTCTCACCGGCCCTGCCCGAGCTGCGCCCGCAGCGCACCGCCGTACCGACGGCGCTGCTGGCCATCCCGGGGGCGGGGTCGGCGTTCCTGAAGCTCACGAAGGACTGGACGCCCGAACAGCGCACCGGCGCGGTGCTGGCCCTGTGCTACGGCGATCCGCGGCGGGTGACGCCGGAGGGCTTCGCCGACGCCGTACGGGAGTACCAGCGGCGGCTCACGCTGCCGTACCACTGGGAGGTCATGGAGCGCTCCGCCCGCGGCATCGTCAACGCGTACACGCTGGGCGGGCAGCACGGGCTGTGGCGCCAGGCGCGGCGCGTGCTCGCGCCGACGCTGCTGGTGTACGGCGCCCGCGACCGGCTGGTGTCGATCCGGATGGCCCGCAAGGCCGCGCGCTCCTTCCGGGACTCGCGGCTCGTGGTGCTGCCGGAGGCGGGGCACGTGGCGATGATGGAGTACCCCCAGGTGGTGGCCAGGGCGTTCGGCGACCTGCTGGCCGAGCGGGGCGGGAGCTGACGCGGGCGTGGGCAGACACGGGGCGGGATCGAGGCGTCAGCAGCAGCGTGCGGCGTCCGGGGATACGGGGTCGTTCCCCCGGGTGAGCGATACGGGGGCGATACCGCGGGTCGGTGATACGGGTCCGATACCCCGGGTCGGTGATACGGGTTCGGTGCCGCGGGTGAGCGATACGGGGGCGATGCCCCGCGTCGGTGACACCGGTTCGGTGCCGAGGGTTCCCGGGCCCCGGGTGGGGGACACGGGTGGGATGCGACGCGTCGCCATGCCCGTGCCGGACTTCGGGCTCATCACGCACGCCGCCGCGTATCCCTCCGAGGAGGTGCGGGGCGGGCATCCGCCGTACGCCGAGCCGCCGGCCCGGCCGCGGCCGCGCGCCGAGTACGTCGGCGCCTTCGACGAGGACGTGTACGGCGGTATCGCCGCGCCGCCCGGGCCCCGCGGCGGCGACGACTGGGCGGACTGGCCCG
Source organism: Streptomyces sp. NPDC051940 (assembly GCF_040680895.1). Lineage (NCBI taxonomy): Bacteria > Bacillati > Actinomycetota > Actinomycetes > Kitasatosporales > Streptomycetaceae > Streptomyces > Streptomyces sp. NPDC051940. The sequence continues at coordinate 2,997 of NZ_JBFAXR010000233.1, forward strand.
CCGGGCTGCGCGACGGCGAGCCCCGTCCGGAGCCTGTCCAGATCCTGGACGGCGGACGGGCGGGGCGCAGGCGCAGCCGGGTGCGACGGGTGACGGGTATCGCCGCCGCGCTGACCGCGGTCGCGGTCACCGCCGGCATAGCCGTGCAGGCCGTGGACGGCGGGGGCGCGGACGAGGACCGGACGGCGGCCGGGGAGCGGGCGGGGAGCGACCGCGCCACGCGCTCGCAGCCGCGCGAGGAGCCGCAGACGGCGCAGCAGTCGCCCGCGGCTGCGCCGGCTCCGCCGACGTATGCCGAGGCGATGGCCGCGAGGTATCCCCTCGCGGCGGACCTCTCCGGGCCGGACGAGTTCTACGTGGCCGGGGCGCCGGCCAAGGCGCCCGGGAAGGGGCGCGTGGTGAAGTACCGCGTGGACGTCGAGCGTGGACTGCCGCTGGACGGCGAGCTGTTCGCCGAGGCGGTGCACAAGACGCTCAACGACCGGCGCAGTTGGGGCGGGACGGGGGAGCGGACCTTCCAGCGGGTGGGGGCGGGGGAGGACGCGGCGTTCGTGATCACGCTGGCGAGTCCCGGTACGACGAACAAGTGGTGCGCGAAGGTGGGGCTCAACACCGCGGTGCAGAAGGTGTCGTGTGACGCGCATTCGACGCCGCGGGTGATGATCAACGCGTATCGGTGGGCGCGGGGGGCGGAGACGTTCGGCGATCACATGCTGGCCTATCGGCAGATGGTGATCAACCACGAGGTGGGGCATCGGCTCGGGTGGGGGCACGTCGGGTGTGACAAGGACGGGGGGCTGGCGCCGGTGATGATGCAGCAGACGAAGTTCCTGTCGACGGACGGGCGTACGTGTCGGCCGAATCCCTGGCCTTATCCGACGCGCTGAGGGGTTTTGCGGGGGTCGTGGCTCGCCTTGCGCTGCGGGGGCTTCGCCCCCGGGCCCCCTTTGCGGGCTGCGCCCGCTTTTCGCGCCTGGACGGCGCTCGGCCTCAGACGCCGGCCGGGCTTCATGTTGCGTTGCGCCGGCTGTCGCGCATCCGGCCTTCGGCCGGAGTCCTCAAACGCCGGACGGGCTGGTTTTGGTCCCTTCGCCCTGATGCCTGGGCGCCGGTGTGTCGGCGCTGCGCGCCTCGTCCTCAAACGCCGGACGGGCTGGGGTGCGGGCGGGCCCGGTGCGGTCCTCACACCTACGCCCTGGCCGAGCGTATACGCCCTGGCTCGAACGCATCTCGTATATCGGAACGATACGTCCCGCGATGTGAAACTGAATTGCTCATTTGTGCGATGATCGGTCATCGTGTTCCGCATGTCGCAGCGAGCCGCCTCCGCCCACACCAGCCATGAGCTGGTGCTGATCGGCGTGACCGCGCACTGCGTCGCCGACATTCTGTGTAGCTGAGGCCGCAGTCTCCGCTCTCTCCCCGGTGCCCTGAAGGGCCCGTTTCTTCTCCTTCACCCGTGCCGGGGGCGGCCTCATGCGCGTGCTCGAACGCGCCCGCCTGCCCCCGTGCGGTCTTACGCCAGGAAAGGCAGCGCACACCCATGCGTCCATCCGTCACCCTCCGCCGCGCCGCCGCGGCCGCCCTCGGACTCGCCGTCGTCGCGGGCGCCGCGGCCTGCGCCGGTCCGGAGGACTCCGCGTCGTCCGGCAAGGGCGAAGCCGGCGCCGCGCCGCAGCAGGGCGGCACGCTCACCGTCCTCAACTCGTCGCCGCAGTCCGACTTCGACCCGGCCCGGCTCTACACCTCCGGCGGCGGCAACGTGCCCTCGCTGATCTTCCGTACGCTCACCACCCGCAACCGCGAGGACGGCGCCGAGGGCGCCAAGGTCGTCCCGGACCTCGCCACCGACCTGGGCAAGCCGAACGCGGACGCCACCGAGTGGACGTACACGCTCAAGGACGGCCTGACGTACGAGGACGGCACGCCCATCACCAGCGCCGACATCAAGTACGGCATCGAGCGCTCCTTCGCCGCCGAACTCTCCGGCGGCGCCCCGTACCTGCGCGACTGGCTGGTCGGCGGCGAGGACTACGAGGGCCCGTACAAGGACGGCAAGGGGCTGGACTCGATCCTGACCCCGGACGCGAAGACGATCGTCTTCAAGCTGCGCAAGCCCGAGGGCGAGTTCCCCTACCTCGCCACCCAGACGCAGTTCGCGCCCGTGCCGAAGGCGAAGGACGACGGCACCAAGTACGAGAACCACCCGGTGTCCTCCGGCCCGTACCGCGTCGTCACCAACAAGAACGACGGCGAGGAGCTCGTCCTCGAGCGCAACACGCACTGGTCGGCGAAGACCGACGAGGAGCGCAAGGCGTACCCCGACAAGATCGTCGTGAAGTCCGGCCTGGACTCCGCCGTCATCAACCAGCGGCTGTCCACCAGCTCCGGCGCCGACGCCGCGGCCGTCACCACCGACACCAACCTCGGCCCGGCCGAGCTGGCCCAGATCGGCAGCGACAAGAGCCTCGCCGACCGCGTGGGCACCGGCCACTTCGGCTACACCAACTACCTGGCCTTCAACCCGAAGGTGAAGCCGTTCGACAACCCGAAGGTCCGCCAGGCCATCGCGTACGCCGTCAACCGCAAGAGCGTGATCAACGCGGCCGGCGGCTCCGCGCTCGCCGAGCCGGCGACGACGTTCCTCCCCGAGCAGAAGTCCTTCGGCTACACGCCGTACGACCACTTCCCGGCGGGCGAGACCGGCGACGCGGCCAAGGCGAAGGAGCTGCTGAAGGAGGCCGGTTACCCGGACGGCCTGACGATCACCCTCACGCACTCCACCGAGGAGAACCGCGAGACCGGCCCCGCCACCGCCACCGCCGTCCAGGAGGCGCTGAAGGCCGCCGGGATCACCGTGAAGCTGCAGGGCCTGGAGCCCAACGCGTACAACGAGGCGCGCTGGACCGTGGCCAAGACCCCCGGCTTCTTCATCTCCCGCTGGGGCGCCGACTGGCCGTCCGGCGGCCCGTTCCTCGCGCCGATCTTCGACGGCCGGCAGATCGTGGAGAACGGCTCCAACTACAACCACGCCCAGCTCGACGACGCCGCCGTCAACACGGAGATCGACGAGATCAACAAGCTGACCGACCTCGACGAGGCCGCCAAGCGCTGGGGCGCGCTGGACGCGAAGATCGGCGAGCAGGCGCTCGACGTCCCGCTCTTCCACCCGGTCTACAAGCGCCTGTACGGCAAGGACGTCAAGAACATCGTGATCAGCGACTGGACCGGCGTCCTGGACATCTCGCAGGTCGCGGTCAAGTGACCACGGCCGGCGTACTGACCGACCCGGGGACCGCCTCCTCGGTGGAGGAGGCGAGCCCGCCGTGCCGAGCCCGCCG
>NZ_JBFAXR010000234.1:0-6251 GCF_040680895.1 Streptomyces sp. NPDC051940
CGCGCCGTGTTCACCAGCAGCGTGCCGGGCCGCATCAGGTCCAGCCGGCGCGCGTCCAGCAGCCCCCGGGTCTCGGCGGTGTCGGTGGGGCCGCCCGCGACGTAGATGACCTGGCCGGAGACGAAGCCGGCGCCCTCGCTGGCGAAGAAGGAGACGGTGTGGGCGATGTCGTCCGGCGCGCCGACCCGGGCGACCGGGATGGCGGATGCGGCCCGGGCCTTGAAGTCCTGGAAGGTCATGCCGACCCGCTCGGCGGTGGCGGCCGTCATCTCGGTGGCGATGAAGCCGGGGGCGATGGCGTTGACCGTCACGCCGAACTTGCCCAGCTCGATGGCGAGGGTCTTGGTGAAGCCCTGCAGACCGGCCTTCGCGGCGGAGTAGTTGGCCTGGCCGCGGTTGCCGAGGGCCGCGGTGGAGGAGAGGTTGACGATCCGGCCCCAGCCGGCGTCCGTCATGTGCTTCTGCACGGCCTTCGACATCAGGAAGGCGCCGCGCAGGTGCACGCCGATGACGGAGTCCCAGTCCGTCTCGGTCATCTTGAACAGCAGGTTGTCACGGGTGATCCCGGCGTTGTTGACCAGCACCTGCGGTGCGCCGAGCTCGGCGGCGACGCGGGCCACGGCCGCCTCGACGCGCTCGGCGTCGGCGACGTCCACGCCGACGGCCAGCGCCCGGCCGCCGTCCTTCTCGATGGCGGCGACCGTGTCCGCGCACGCCGCCTCGTCCAGGTCCAGGACGGCGACCGCGAAGCCGTCCGCGGCCAGGCGCCTGGCGGTGGCGGCGCCGATGCCTCGGGCGGCACCGGTGACGATCGCGATCTTCTGGGTGTTCTCGGACATGGTGATGCTCCTTGCTGAGGGTGCGGGGGAGGGGCGGAGCGGCAGCTCAGCCGTAGACGCGGACGACCGTCTCGGCGATGCAGGCCGGCTTGTCGGCGCCCTCGATCTCGATGGTGACCTTGTTGACCACCTGGCGGCCGCCGCCGGCGACCTCCTCGGCCGAGACCACGTCGATCGACGCGCGGACCTTGGAGCCGACCCGGACGGGGTTCATGAAGCGGACCTTGTTGAGTCCGTAGTTGACGCCCATCTTCACGCCCTCGATCCGGTACACCTGCTGGGTCAGCACCGGGATCAGGGAGAGCGTCAGATAGCCGTGGGCGATCGTGGCGCCGAACGGGCCGGAGGCGGCGCGCTCCGGGTCGACGTGGATCCACTGGTGGTCGCCGGTGGCGTCGGCGAACGTGTCGACGCGGTCCTGCTCGATCACGACCCAGTCGCCGGTGCCGACGTGGGTGCCGGCCGCGGCGGCGAACTCGGCGGGGGAGGCGAACACTCTGGTCATCGGGGGACTTCCTTACTCGTTCGGTTCAGGGTCACGGTGGCCGTGATGCCCGGGGCGGCGCCCGGGCGTCCGGCGGTGAGGACCGCCCGGTCGTCCTCGGGGAAGCCGCTCACCACGATCTCCTCCGGGGCGAACAACGGCGCACGGGAGCGGAACGCGAAGGAGGCGACCGTCCGGTCGGGCGCGAAGCGGCGCGGCAGTTCCAGCAGCGACAGCGCCAGCAGCGGCCCGTGGACCACCAGGTCGGGATAGCCCTCCACGCCGGTCGCGTAGTCGCGGTCGTAGTGGATGCGGTGGGCGTTGTAGGTGAGCGCGCTGAAGCGGAAGAGCAGCGTGGGGTCGGGCCGCAGGACGTACGACCAGGACGCGGCCGGGCCCGGCTCGGCGGTGTCCGGGATGCGGGCCGCGGCTTGTGCCGGGTCCGGCTGCTTGTACACGAGGTCCTGCTCCTCGACGGTGCGGACCTCCCCGTCGACCAGGTACACATGGCGGACCGTCACCAGCAGCAGCCAGCCGGAGCCGCCCCGCCGCACGCGCAGGTCCGCGATCTCGGAGCGCCGGGTCAGCAGGTCGCCGATCCGGATCGGGGCGCGGAACTCCAGCCGCCCGCCGCCGAACATGCGGCGGCGGTCCGGCAGCGGCGGCAGGAAGAGGCCGCCCTGGCGCGGGTGGCCGTCCTCGCCGAGGTCGCTCTGGGCCGGCCGGTCGAGCAGGTAGAGCCAGTGCCACAGCGGCGGCAGGGCGTCCCCGACGCCGGTGGAGGGAGCCTGCTGGTCCAGCACCCCGGCGAACGCCTTCGCGGGCGCGGCGGTGACGAACTCGGAGTTCTCGACCGGGCCGGGCCGCCAGTCGCGCTCGATCGCGGCGAAGAGCTCCGGCACGGCGTCCGGCTCGTGCCGGACCGCGGCGCTCATCCCAGCGCCTCCTCGGTGCCCAGCAGCGCGGTGGCCTGGCTGGAGAGCACGCCGCCGTTGCCGTTGACCAGGGCGACGCGGGCGCCGTCCCGCTGACGGGCGCCGGCCTCGCCGCGCAGCTGACGCACCGCCTCGATGATCAGGAAGATGCCGTACATCCCCGGATGGCAGTACGACAGGCCGCCGCCGTTGGTGTTGACGGCCAGCTCTCCGCCCGGGGCGATCCGCCCGCCGGAGACGAAGGCACCGCCCTCGCCCTTGCCGCAGAAGCCCAGGTCCTCCAGGAACAGGAGGGTGTTGATGGTGAAGGCGTCGTACAGCTCCACCACGTCCACGTCGGCGGGCTTGAGCCCGGCCATCTCGTAGGCGCGGCGGCCGGAGTCGAGTGCGGCGGTGGTGGTGAGGTCGGGCATCTGCGACATCGAGCGGTGCCAGTGCGCCTCGCCCGCGCCGAGCAGGTACGCCGGCTTGGCGTGCAGGTCACGGGCGCGCTCGGCGGAGGTGAGGATCACCGCGCCGCCGCCGTCAGTGACCAGGCAGCAGTCCTTCGAGGTCAGTGGGTAGCTGATCATCTGCGAGGAGAGCACGTCCTCGACGGTGAGCGGGCCCCTGCCGTAGGTGAAGGCCGCCGGGTTGAGCTGGGCCCAGTCCCGGGCGGCGACCGCCACCTCGGCGAGCTGCTCGCGCGTGGTGCCGTACTCGTGCATGTGGCGGGAGGCGGCCAGCGCGTACATGGAGACGGGGTAGCGCGGCTTGTACGCCTCCTCCCACGGCAGCAGCTTGGTGGGGGAGACCAGCCGGCCCCCGTCGGAGCGCTGGGTGGAGCCGTACGCGATCAGCGCCGTGGTGCACAGCCCGGCCTCGATGGCCGCCGCGGCGTGCAGCAGATGGGAGACGAAGGAGCTGCCGCCGACGTTGGAGCCGTCGCTGTAGCGGGGGCGGATGCCCAGGTACTCGGCCATGTCCAGGGTGGCGAACGGCAGATACGACGAGGCGCAGAAGAAGCCGTCGATCTCGTCCTTGGAGATCCCCGCGTCTTCGCACGCGCGGGCCGTGGCCTGGCCCACCAGGTCGAAGTGGGTCAGGCCGGGGGCGACCAGGCCCAGATCGGACTCGGCGGCGCCGATCACGGCGACGCTGCCGCGCAGGCTCTGCCCGGCGCTCATGCGGACACCTCCTCGGTGGCACCGGCGGGACGGAACACCGCGAGCGGCGCCCCGTCCTCCTCGATCACGGCGACCCGCACGCGGGCGCCGATGGCGACGCCCTCCGCGGTGACACCCTCGACTCGGCTCATCATCCGGAACCCCTCGTCCAGGTCGACCAGCGACACGTTGTAGGGCTCCCGGCCGCGGGCGTGGACCGCCGTCGCGGCGTACACGGTGCCGAGTCCGGCGCTGGTACGCCAGGTCAGCTCTTCGGCGCCGCAGTGCGGGCACAGGACCCGCGGGTAGAAGACGGCGCGCTCGCAGCCGGTGCAGTGCTGGAAGCGCAGCTCGCCCGCGGCCAGGCCCTCGGCGTAGCCGAGGGCGGGGGCGGTGGACGTGCTCATCAGCGGCCTCCGCCGTCGACCCGGTTGCGGGCGATGTGCTGCTTGGCGATGACGCCCAGCTGGATCTCGTTGGTGCCCTCGCCGACGATCATCAGCGGGGCGTCGCGGAAGTAGCGCTCGACGTCGAACTCGGTGGAGTAGCCGTAACCGCCGTGCACCCGGACCGCGTTCAGCGCGATCTCCATGCACACCTCCGAGGCGAACAGCTTGGCCATGCCCGCCTCCATGTCCGCGCGCTTCCCGGCGTCGACCCGGGCGGCGGCGTCCAGGGTGAGCAGCCGGGCGGCGCGCAGCTTGGTGGCGCCGTCGGCGAGGTAGTTGCCGATCGCCTGGTGCTGCCAGATCGGCTTGCCGAAGGTCTCCCGCTCCTGGGCGTAGCGGGTGGCGTCGTTGAGCGCGGCCTGGGCGACGCCGAGGGCGCGGGAGGCGACCTGGATCCGGCCGATCTCCAGTCCGCGCATCATCTGCGCGAAGCCGGAGCCGGAGTCGCCGCCGAGTACGGCGGATTCGGGCACCGTCACGTCGTCGAAGACGACCTCGCAGCTCTCGACGCCCTTGTAGCCGAGCTTCGGCAGATCCCTGGAGACCTCGTACCCGGCCTCCTTCTCCACCAGCAGGATGGAGAAGCCCTTGCCCTGCGCGGGCTCGGTCCGGCACAGCAGCGCGATCAGGCCCGCGCGCCGGGAGTTGGTGATCCAGGTCTTGGTCCCGTTGATCGTCCACTCGCCGTCCGCGAGGACCGCCCTGGTGCCCATGGCCTGCAGGTCGGAGCCGCCGCCGGGCTCGGTGAGCGCCATGGTGGCGCGCAGTTCGCCGGTGGCCATCCGGGGCAGGTACGTCCGCTGCTGCTCGGGGGTGCCGAAGGTGCGGATCAGATAGGTGACCACGGAGTGGCCGCCCATCGCGCCCGAGAGGGACATCCAGCCGCGGGCCAGCTCCTGGGCGACCAGGGCGAAGCAGGCGGTGGAGACGTCCACACCGCCGTGCTCGGCGGGGGCGAGCAGGCCGTACACGCCGAGCTTCTTCATCTGCTCGATGAGCTTCTCGGGGTAGGTGTTCGCGTGCTCCAGCTCCTGGACCGCGGGGAGGACCTCGTTGTCGACGAAGTCGGCGACCACCTCGACGATGGCGCGCTCGTCCTCGGTGAGCTGGGCGGTCAGCGGAATTTCGGTCATCACCATGGTCACTTGACTCCCTTGATGAGCGCCTTGCCGAGGATCAGCTTCTGGATCTCGCTGGTGCCCTCGTAGATGCGGAACAACCGGGCGTCGCGGAAGCAGCGTTCGACCGCCACCCCGCGCATGTAGCCCATGCCGCCGTGGATCTGCACGCCGAGGTCGGCGGCGCGGCCGACCATCTCCGAGCAGAACAGCTTGGCCGCGGAGGGACCGATCCTGCGGTCCGTCCCGGAGTCGTAGTCCCGAGCGGCCTGGAGCACCATCGCCCGGCCCGCGTACACACCGGTCTGTATCTCCGCGAGCATCGCCTGGACCAGCTGGAACTCGCCGATCGGCCGGCCGCCCTGCTTGCTGGACGCGGCGTAGGCGACCGACTCGTCCAGGACGCGCTGGGCCATGCCGACGCACAGCGCGGCGATGTGCACCCGGCCGCGGATCAGCGCCTTCATGGCCTCGCCGAAGCCTGCCCCCTCCTGGCCGCCCACCAGGGCGGAGAGCGGCACCCGGACCTCGTCGAGGAAGACCTCGGCGGTCCAGGCGCCCGCCTGGCCGGTCTTGTGGTCCTTGGGACCGACGGTGACACCCGGCAGGCCCGCCTCGACGAGGAACACCGAGATGCCCTTGGTGCCGTGGCTTTCCACGCCGGTACGGGCGAACACCACGAACAGGTCGGCGAGCGGGGCGTTGGTGATGAAGCGCTTCGCGCCGGAGATCACGTACTCGTCGCCGTCGCGCACCGCGCGCGTGGTCAGCCCGGACGGGTCGGAGCCCGCCTCGGCCTCGGTGAGCGCGAAGGAGGCGACCGCGCCGGCGGCGAGCTTCGGCAGCCAGTGCGCCTGCTGCTCAGGGGTGCCGGCGCTCACCAGCACCTTGCCCGCGATGCCGTTGTTGGTGCCGAACATCGAGCGGAACGCGGGCGTGGTGTACCCGAACTCGAAGGCCAGCTGCACGTCCTCGGTCAGGTTCAGGCCGAGACCGCCGAACTCCTCCGGGAGCGTGTAGCCGAACAGCCCCATGTCCACGGCGGTCCGGCGGACGTCGTGGGGAATCGCGTCGGACGCCTCGATCTCGTCCTCGCGCGGTACGACGTCGTTCGCGACGAACGATCGGACGGTTTCCAGGATCTCCGTGAAGTCGGCCGGGTCCATCGGTTGCTGCCTCTCGGTGGTGTCAGGCGGTGTGGATGCGGGCGTGACCGGACGGCGGGAGCCCCGGCGACGGCTGGCCGGGGCGCCGCGCGCCGGACGCAATCTGCGGATCCAG
>NZ_JBFAXR010000235.1:0-6051 GCF_040680895.1 Streptomyces sp. NPDC051940
GCCGGATGGCCGCCGTAGCGCCCGGCGACCTGCTCGACGAGGCGCACGGCGTGCTCGCGGTAGACCGGCGAGGACGGGCAGTAGTGCTGGCGCGCCCGGAGACAACCTCTCCGGGCCGCCGCCGGGCCGAGAGCAGTGCTCGCTTACCTCATCCGACGGCTGTTTGCCGTCATCGTGATGCTGATGGTTGTCACCCTGGTGACTTTCGGCATCTTCTTCATGATCCCCAAGATGGTCGGGGCCGATCCGGCGGCGATGTTCGTCGGCAAGCAGGCCGACCCCGCGGCCATCGAGGGCATCCGACAGAAGATGGGCCTGGACGAACCGATCCTGGTTCAGTTCTGGGAGTTCATCCGGGGCATCGTCGTCGGCCGCGACTACACCAGCGGCGGCGACACGACACACTGCTCCGCGCCGTGTTTCGGCTATTCGTTCCGTACCGAGTCGCCGGTCTGGCCGTTCCTGGTCGACCGCCTCCCGGTCACGCTCAGCCTCGCGGCGGGCGCCTGCATCCTGTGGCTGCTCGGCGGCCTCACGGCGGGTGTCCTCTCCGCCCTGAAGCGGGGCACGGTGGTGGACCGCTCGGCGATGGGCGTCGCCCTGGCCGGCGTCTCCCTCCCGATCTACTTCACCGGCGTCATCGCGCTGGCGATCTTCCACTACAAGCTCGGCTGGTTCGACGCGAACTACGTGCCACTCGAGAAGAGCTTCACCGGGTGGCTGGACGGCCTGGCCCTGCCCTGGGTCACCCTGGCCTTCCTCTACGCCGCGATGTACGCCCGCCTCACCCGCGCCACCATGCTCGAGGTGCTCAGCGAGGACTACATCCGCACCGCCCGCGCCAAGGGCCTCACCGAGCCGGTCGTCATCGGCAAGCACGCCATGCGCTCGACGATGACGCCCATCCTCACCATCCTCGGCATGGACCTCGGGGCCCTGGTCGGTGGCGCCATCCTCACCGAGACCACGTTCAGCCTGCCGGGCCTGGGCAACGCGGCCATCAAGTCGATCAGCGACCGGGACCTCCCGATCATCATCGGCGTCACCCTGATCACCGCCGCGGCCGTGGTCATCGCCAACCTCATCGTGGACCTTCTGTACGCCGTGATCGACCCCCGAGTGAGGCTGGCATGACGGACCTGACCAAGACGGGAGCCGGCGCGGTGGGCGAGCCCGTGCGCGAGGCCTCCGACGCCTTCCTGGACGTGCGCGACCTGCGCATCCACTTCCCGACCGAAGACGGCCTGGTGAAGTCCGTCGACGGGCTCTCCTTCCAGCTGGAGAAGGGCCAGACCCTCGGCATCGTGGGCGAGTCCGGCTCCGGCAAGTCGGTGACCTCGCTCGGCATCATGGGCCTGCACACCGTCGGCCAGTACGGCCGCGGCAAGGCGCAGATCTCCGGTGAGATCTGGCTCAACGGCACCGAGCTGCTGTCGGCGAACCCGGACGAGGTGCGCAAGCTGCGCGGCCGGGAGATCTCCATGATCTTCCAGGACCCGCTGTCGGCCCTGCACCCGTACTACACGATCGGCCAGCAGATCGTGGAGGCGTACCGGATCCACCACAAGGTGGACAAGAAGACCGCCCGGCGCCGCGCCATCGAGATGCTCGACCGGGTCGGCATCCCGCAGCCGGACAAGCGGGTGGACAACTACCCGCACGAGTTCTCCGGCGGTATGCGCCAGCGCGCGATGATCGCGATGTCGCTGGTCAACAACCCCGAGCTGCTGATCGCCGACGAGCCGACCACCGCGCTGGACGTGACCGTCCAGGCGCAGATCCTGGACCTGATCCGGGATCTGCAGAAGGAGTTCGGCTCGGCGGTCATCGTCATCACCCACGACCTGGGCGTGGTCGCCGAACTGGCCGACCAGATCCTGGTGATGTACGGCGGCCGGTGCGTCGAGCGGGGCCCCGCCGACAAGGTGTTCTACGAGCCCCAGCACCCCTACACCTGGGGCCTGCTCGGCTCGATGCCGCGCATCGACCGCGAGCAGACCGAGCGCCTCATCCCGGTCAAGGGCTCCCCGCCCAGCCTCATCAACGTGCCCAGCGGCTGTGCCTTCCACCCGCGCTGCCCGTACGCCGGCGAGACCGGCGGCCGGAGCACGGCGGACCGGCCGGAGCTGCGCGAGGTCGGCGAGCGGCACCTCGCCGCCTGCCATCTCACCGATGAGCAGCGGTCCCGGATCTGGACCGAAGAGATTGCGCCGAAGCTGTGAAGGACGATGCTGTGTCGGCTGAAGACGTGAAGATTCCGCAGCAGGCCGCTGCTGCCGAGGACGCCGCGCCCGACGGCCGGCAGCCGCTGCTGCGGGTGCAGGGCCTGGTCAAGCACTTCCCGATCACCAAGGGTGTGCTCAAGCGCCAGGTCGGCGCCGTACAGGCGGTGGACGGGCTGGACTTCGAGGTGTACCCGGGGGAGACCCTGGGCGTCGTCGGCGAGTCCGGCTGCGGCAAGTCCACGATGGGCCGGCTCATCACCCGGCTGCTGGAGCCGACGCGCGGCCGGATCGAGTTCGAGGGCCACGACATCACGCACCTCAACACGGCGAAGATGCGTCCGCTGCGCCGCGACGTGCAGATGATCTTCCAGGACCCGTACTCCTCGCTGAACCCGCGGCACACGGTCGGCGCCATCGTGGGCGCCCCGTTCAAGCTGCAGGGCATCATGCCGGAGGGCGGGATCAAGAAGGAGGTCCAGCGCCTCCTGGAGACCGTGGGCCTGAACCCCGAGCACTACAACCGCTATCCGCACGAGTTCTCCGGCGGTCAGCGCCAGCGCATCGGCATCGCCCGCGCGCTCGCGCTCAAGCCGAAGATGATCGTCGCGGACGAGCCGGTGTCCGCGCTGGACGTGTCGATCCAGGCGCAGGTGGTGAACCTGCTGGACGACCTCCAGTCGGAGTTCGGCCTCACCTACATGATCATCGCGCACGACCTGTCCGTGGTACGCCATGTCTCGGACCGGATCGCGGTGATGTACCTCGGCAAGATCGTCGAGCTGGCGGACCGCCAGAGCCTGTACGAGGCGCCCATGCACCCGTACACCAAGGCCCTGCTTTCCGCGGTGCCCGTGCCGGACCCCCGGCGGCGCAAGGAGCGCGAGCGGATCTTCCTCAAGGGAGACGTCCCCTCGCCGATCTCCCCGCCCACCGGGTGCCGCTTCCACACGCGGTGCTGGAAGGCGACGGAGATCTGCAAGACGCAGGAGCCGCCGCTGCTGGAGCTGAAGCCCGGCCAGCGGGTCGCCTGCCACCACCCGGAGAACGCGGCCGACCAGGTGCCGCAGGACGCGGTGCTGGCCTCCGCGGCGGACGCCGCGGAGATCAAGACGGTCGACTGACGCGAGGCTTCGGCTTCGACGGGGTCCGGGACGTGCTGTCCCGGGCCCCGTTCGCCGTTCCAGGGTGTGCCGGTGCGGCCGGGTCCGCGCCCGGCAGGTAGAAATGCTCGGGTGGTCCTCGCATTCGAGCTGTTCAACGCTTCGGTCCAGCACTGGCTGGACGTCGTCGGCATCTTCGTCTTCGCGCTCTCCGGCGCGCTGCTGGGCGTGCGCAAGAACCTCGACGTGTTCGGGATGGCCGTGCTGGCCGAGTCCACGGCGCTGGGTGGCGGGCTCTTCCGGGACCTGGTGATCGGCGCGGTCCCGCCGGCGGCGTTCGACGACCTCGGCTACTTCCTGACGCCGCTGGTGGCGACGGCGCTGGTGTTCTTCCTCCACCCCGAGGTGGAGCGGATCAACAAGGCGGTCGGCCTCTTCGACGCGGCCGGGCTCGGGCTGTTCTGCGTCACCGGCACGACCAAGGCGTACGAGTACGGCCTCGGGCTCACCGCCTCGGTGGCCCTCGGCATGGCCACGGCCATCGGCGGCGGCGTCCTGCGCGACCTCCTCGCCGGCGACGCCCCCCAGGTCCTGCGCTGGGACCGCGACCTGTACGCGGTCCCGGCGATCGTGGGCGCCACGGCGGTCGCCCTCCTCATCCAGACCGACCACCTCAACGGCACCACGGCATCGGCCGCGGCCGCACTGGCGTTCCTCCTCCGCCTCGCCGCGATGCGCTACGGCTGGCGCGCCCCCCGAGCCTGGCAACGCCGCACGTCGGCGGTGGGGGAGGACTGACGTCTCCCCGGTCCTGGGCCCGGGCACGCTCCCGGGGGCTCCGGCGCGGCGGCGCCGATCCGCTGCAGCTGCCGCTGGGGTCTTCCGGGGGCTGCGTGCCCCCAGTTGATTAGACGGGGGGCCGCGTGCCCCCAGCCGGATAGACGGGTCCTTCCGGGGTGCCCCCCGGGCCCAGCCATGGGCGCTTCGGACCCTGGCGCAGGGCACCGGCCGTGCGGACCGGGCGTCCGGCCGGGGAGAAGGGCGGGGCTCGGCCAAGGTGCGGGCCGGGGCCGGAGTCCCGGCTGAGCCGGGGGGCAACCGGGCTGAGCCGGGGGGACGCATCCCGGGTCCGGCGCCGACTCCGCGCGCTCCCGGGGGTCCCCCCAGGGCCCGGACGTGGGCGCTTCGGACCCCGGGCGCGGGGCCCCGGCCGGGCGGGCGGGGTGTCCGGGCGGAGCTGGCATGGCGGGGCGAAGCGTGGGGCCAGGGCACGGTGTCGGCCGGGTTCCGGGGGGCAAGGCGGCGCGTTCCGGTGATGTCCGGCACTGGTCCCGTCCCCGAGTTGCGACCTCCCGGGATCCGGGACCCGAGCCCGGGCCGGGGTCCCGGGATGGGACCGAGGCTGGTCCGGGTTCCGGGGGCCGCGGGCCGGGGCCGGACGGGGGCGGGGATGGGACCGGGCCCGGGCCGGGGGGCGGGGCGGGGTCCAGGGGTGGGTGGGGCTGGGTGGTGAGTGCCTTGGGCGTGGTGTGGGTTCGCACGTATTCCTCTCAGGTGACCGCCCTGCTTCCGCGGGGTCTGGGGGCGGAGCCCGCAGGTTCGTATCGGGTATCCGTTCTGCGGGGTTCGGGGGCGGAGCCCCGGTCGTCGGTGCGGGGCGTTAGGGCCGTGTTAGGGGGCGGTGAGGGTGGGCTGGGAAGGTCGTGCGTGGTGGCCGACCCTGCTGCCGTTCGCCGTGCTGACCCTGCCGCGGAGAGGAATGCGACGCGTGATAGCTGCCGTTGCCGGGCTTGTCGTGACCGGTGCTGTGACCGGTCTGAACCTCGTCATCCTGATTGTCGTGCTCCGCCGGTGGCGGGAGTTGGAGGCCGGGGCCGCGGGCCACGGCCACGGGCACTCCCCCGGTGGGATCCGGGCCGGCGACGTGCTCCCGCCCTTCTCCGCGCAGACCCTCGACGGCGTCCAGGTGAGCCGGCCCGGCCTGCGAGGCCGCGAGGTGCTCGTCGGGTTCTTCTCCCTCACCTGCAAGGCCTGCCGCGACGCCGTACCCCCCTTCGCCGCCCACGCCGAGCGGCTGCGCGCGAGCGGCGGTACGACCCTCGCGATCGTGCACGGCGAGGCCGCGGACCGCAGCGAGCTGGCCGCCGCACTGTCCGCCGCCGCGGACCACGTGATCGCGGAGGACGAGGAGGCCGGCCTCACCGAGTGGTTCGGCGCCGCGAACTACCCCAGCCACGCCTGGTACGGCCCCGACGGCGTCGTGACCGCCGCGGGCCTCGGCGTGTCCGCACTGCAGGCCGAGCCTGCCCTTCCGTAACCCCATCAGCTCGGGCGGCGCGACCCGCGTGCCGGGGTGACCCATGCCCCGGCGCAGCTCCGCCCGTGAAGGAAAACAATCACCCGTTTCCGAAGGAGTTACCGTGATCCAGAGCCTGGGCCGGCGCGTGACCCGCGCCGTCGAGACGCTGCTCCCCAAGACGACCGCCGACGCCGGCTGCCCGCCGGACTCGTACGTGCAGTGCAAGTACATCAGCGGCGTCTGCTTCTGCCGCACCTGTACGGTCAACGGCGCCTGCGTGACGTACTGCGGGGTCTGGTACAGCTACAGCAACAACTACTGCTGATCCCCGCGGGCCGTGGCCGTCCCGCGCGGGGCGGCCACGGCCAAGGTCGAGCAGGTCCGGCAGCTGGTGCGGAAGCACCGGGCGAACGTCGTGATGCTGCAG
>NZ_JBFAXR010000236.1:0-6020 GCF_040680895.1 Streptomyces sp. NPDC051940
GCGTTGAAGATCATTCTCGCTGGTGCAGTCATCGCTTCCCATGAGTGCACCAGGCATGGAAGATGATCTGGTGACGGGCATCAGAGATGATCACGCCTCCGCGCCCGCCTTCTCCGGCGACCTCAGGTGCGCCGGCGCCAGCGCTCGCAGCACGTGGTACCCCACCAGCACGATCAGCGTGCCGAGCGCGATGCCGCTCAGCGAGAACGAGTCCGTGAACTCCAGCGTCACGTTGCCGATGCCGATGATCACGCCCGCCGCCACCGGGACCAGCTGCAGGGGGTTGCCGAAGTCCACCCCGTTCTCGACCCAGATCTTGGCGCCGAGCAGGCCGATCATGCCGTACAGGATCACCGTGATCCCGCCCAGCACGCCGCCCGGGATCGCGGCCACCACCGCGCCGAACTTCGGGCACAGGCCGAACAGGATGGCGAAGGCCGCCGCCGCCCAGTACGCCGCCGTGGAGTAGACCCGCGACGCCGCCATGACGCCGATGTTCTCCGCGTACGTCGTCGTCGCCGGGCCGCCGACCGCCGTGGACAGGACGGTGGCCGCGCCGTCCGCCGCGATCGCGGTGCCCAGCTCGTCGTCCAGCGGGTCGCCGGTCATCTCCGCGACCGCCTTCACATGGCCGGCGTTCTCCGCGATCAGCGCCACGACCACGGGCAGCGCGACCAGGATCGCGGAGAGGGAGAAGCTCGGGGCGTGCAGCTCGGGCAGCCCGAACCAGTCCGCGTCCGACACTCCGCTCAGGTCCAGCCGCCAGTGGTCGGTGACCTTGCCCGACGCGTCCGCGGAGTGGATCTGCCCGAAGACGCGGTCGAGGGTCCAGGACAGCGCGTAACCGAAGACCAGGCCCAGGAAGATCGCGATCCGGTTCCAGAAGCCGCGCAGCACCACCAGCGCGAAGCCCGTGAACAGCAGCGTCGCCAGCGCCGTCCACTGGTCCTGCGGCCAGTACGTGCCCGCCGCGACCGGTGCCAGGTTGAAGCCGATCAGCATGACCACGGCGCCCGTCACCGCCGGCGGCAGCACCGCGTGCACGACGCGCGCGCCCAGCGCCCGTACCGCCATGCCGCAGGCGAACAGCACCGCGCCCACCACGAGCAGCGCCCCGGTGAGCGTCGCGGCGTCGCCGCCGTCCTTGGCGATGATCGCGGCCACGCCGACGAAGGAGAGGCTGCTGCCCAGATAGCTGGGGATACGGCCCCGGGTGACCAGCAGGAAGAAGACCGTCGCGACGCCCGAGAGCATCACGGCGAGGTTGGGGTCGAGGCCCATGAGGATCGGCGCCACGAACGTCGCACCGAACATGGCCACGACATGCTGCGCGCCCAGACCCGCCGTACGGCCCCACGAGAGCCGCTCGTCGGGCCGCACCACGGCCCCGGGAGCGGGGGTACGCCCGTCTCCGTGCAGCTTCCAACCCACTCCGAGGCCCATGTACGTGCTCCGTGCTGATCCTGAGCGAACAAAACACGCCCACGATAGACGAGCCGCGGGCGGGGAAAGTCCCTGGTCCGGCAGGGTGTGCCGGGGCCGGGGCGGGCGCCGCGCAGGGCGGGGAGCGGGGCCGGGAACCAGCGGTCGCCGAACTCGCGTTCACGCACATGAGGTTGGGGTGAATCTGGGGGGCGAAGTGCCGGACGGGACACACGCGGGACTCGGGCTCGAGACGGAGCAGGAGCGGACCGTCTACGCGGAGGCGCTGGACCGGGTCCTGGACACGCCCGCCGTGCTGGCCCGCATCGGGGTCCGCCCGGCGGTCACCACGGCGGCCGTCCGCCACGCCATGATCAGCGACCCGCGGCGGGTCGAACGGGTCCTGGGGCCCCACGGCCGCTTCCTGCTGCGGGCCCGGCGGTGCCAGTCCGCCGCCCGCGGCCTGTACCGGGAGTACGCGCTGGCCGCGCACTGGGTCCGTGCCGAGCGCCGCGCCCGGAGCCGGGGCGGCCGACGGCCGGGCTGGTGGCGGGCGGGGAGCCTGCGGCTGCGGGGGTGCGTCGCCTCGGTCGTGCTGCTGGTGCTCGCGTTCGCGGGCTCCGTACTCCCGCTGGGCCTCCTGGCGGGCGCGGTGCTGATCACCCTCGCGGCGGGGTTCTCCGTCGCCGACCTGGAACTGCGACGGAGCACGCTCGAACAACGGCTGACAGGGCTCGCCTTCGGCGTGTCGGGGGTCGTCGCGATCATGGTGTTCCTCGGGCTGGGCTTCCGTGTCATCGGGCTGCCGCTGCTCGTGTCGTGCGCGTCGTTCTCCCTGGCGGTCTGCCTCCATCCCCCCTCGCACGCCGGACTGCGCGCGCTCGCCGGGGCACTCGTGGGACTGTTCTGCATCCCGCCCGTCCTGGGCGCGGTGGGGCTGTGCCGCGAGCGGTGGAAGCGTGAGATCCGGGACGAGGACTTCGCGGCCGAGATCGACGACACGATCGAGACCCTGCTGGGATCGGACCCGGGGTCGGTGTGGGTGCCCGGGGACCCGTCGGGCCTCCGGCAGGCGCAGGCCCCCGACCTCGTCGTTCCGGTCGAGTCGATGGACCGGCTGGAGACCAAGCTCGGCCAGCTGGAGGGCGGCACCGTCGCGGTGTGCGGGCCGCGGGGCGCCGGCAAGTCGACACTGCTCGCCGGCACCGCCCGCGACGGGGACTTCTCCGTGCTCGTACAGGCCCCGGCCGCTTACGCGCCGCACGACTTCCTGCTGCTGCTGTTCACGAGCGTCTGCGAGCGGTACATCACCCACCGGGGCTACCGGCCGCCCCGCTACGAGGACCTGTCCCGCTTCCGCAGGATGCTCCGCAACTCCGCACCGGGCGCCCGCCCCCTCGGACGCTGGACACTCAACGCCCTCATCCTCGCCATGCTCGCCTACGTCGTGGTTGCGGGCGCCCGGGGGGTGGGCTCCTGGCGGGGCGGGGCCGTCTTCGACTGGTTCGAGGAGGCCGGGCACCGCGTCGCCGAGGCCGTCGAGGGCTCGTGGACGGGAGCCACGCCCGCCGGTGTCCTGTGGACGCTCCTCGCCGCCGCGGCGCTGTTCCTGCTCAGCCGTACGGCATCCCTCGGGTTCGGGGCGCGGCTGCTGTGGAACACCGTGTGCCTGGCCGGCGGCCTCGCGCTGGTGCTCTGGTGCGGCCTGGACTTCCTGTACGACGACGAGGTCAACCGGCACTGGGAGGCCCTGAAGGACAGTGCGCCGAAGGCCGACGACGGTCAGAGGGAGCCGCCTCCCGGCGTCGGGTGGCTGTTCCTGGCCGGCATGGCGCTTGTCGGCGCGGTCTTCGCCGCCGGGGCGCGTGCGGACCACGCGGACGACCGGCGCAAGCGTGCGTTCGCCACCGTGTCGGCGGTCGTCCTCGGCGCCTTGGGGGTCCTGTGCGCGGTGCTGGGCGTCCAGGGCGCGCCGCGGATCCAGGCGATCCTCCTGGACCGCGACAACCTGCCCCGCGCCGCCCTCCTCGCCGCCGGCGTGCTGCTCCTGCGCCTCACGGTGTCGCTGCGTCCCGCCCACGACGTACCCGACCTGATCCAGGAGTGCCGGACCCAGCTGCTGCGCCTGAAGACCGTGCAGACCGCGACCACGACCCTGACCACCTCGGTGGCCCCGCTCGCCGTGCTGGGCAGCCAGCACGGCGCGGCGCTCACGTCCGTACCGCCGCGCTACCCCGAGCTGGTCGAGGACTTCCGCGGGCTGCTCTCCCGGATCGCCGAGGCGGTCCACGCGGACGGGAAGCGGGTGGTGATCGCGGTCGACGAGCTCGACCGGCTCGGCAGCGACACCCGGGCCCTTGAGTTCCTCGGCGAGATCAAACCGGTCCTCGGCCTGCCGCACGTCCACTTCCTGCTCGCGGTCGCCGAGGACGTCGGCGCCGCCTTCGTACGCCGCGGACTGCCGCACCGCGACGTCACCGACAGCTCCCTCGACGACGTCCTGCACATCCAGCCCTGCACCCTCGACGCCGCCCGGACCATCCTCCAGCGGCGCGCCCCGGGGATCCCCGACCCGTACATCCTGCTCGCCCACGCCCTGTCCGGGGGTGTGCCGCGCGACCTGATCCGCTATACGCGCCGCATCGTGGAGATGCAGCAGCACACCGACTCCCGGGAGCTGGCGAACGTCTGCCGCAGGCTCGTCGTCGAGGAACTCGCCGACACCCTGGCCGGGTTCCGCACGCTGCTGGCCAAGCAGGAGTGGTCCGCGCGCACCGGCGAGGTCCTCACCCGTTTCCGGACGCTCACCAGCCTGCTCCGTACGGCCGTCCCCGCGGCCGACACGGCGGACGCCGCCCTGCACGCGGCCGTGCAGGAGTTCGCGTTCCACCCGGTGCAGCCCGAGCCGGACATACCCGAGGGCGCGGTCCGGCTGATCGAGGAGGCGTCGGCCTACACCTACCTCGCCCTGACGCTGCTCGACGTCTTCACCCCCGCGGGCTTCGACGACCGCCGCCGGGCCGCGGCCGAGCGCGGCCCCGACGGCAACCCCGAACTGCTCGCCGAGGCACGGCAGGAGCTGGCCCTCTCCCCGCACAGCGCCCGCCCCCTCCTCGACTCCGTCCGCACCGCCTGGAACCTCGGCACTCCGGGGCACGGATCGCTGCACGCCGTCTGAACGCGCCGGTCGGAGCCGCCGGGCAAAGCCACCCGGGCGGCGCTATCGTGCCCATGGCGGGTCGGGGTGGAGGGGTGAGGGGGACCATGAACGTCGTTGAGGGCAGGCTTGATTCGCGGCTGTCGTCCGTTGTCGTACACGCTGCCGGGGCCGTCTGCGTGCGCGTGGCCGTCGGGAAGGTGGCGCCCGGCACGCGGCGGGTCGTGGTCGCCGGGCTGCCCCTGGGGCTGGCCGAGCAGTCGCTGCGGGCCCGGGTGCGGTCCGGGCCGGCCGGGCTGCGGGTCACGGACGTGCGGCTGGAGGTCGCCGCGGCGGTGCGGGAGCCGGAGCGGCGGTCGTTGACCGAGCGGGAGCTGAAGGACGCGGAGGGGCGCCGGCAGGCCCTGCGCGAGCGGTGTGCGTGGCTGGGCCGGGAGGTCGAGCGGACCGGGCGGCTGAAGGCCGGCGGGACATCCGGTCAGCCCTGGGGCGGGCCGCCGCCCGGCGCCGCGGTGGAGTCCCTGCTGGCGCTGGCGGGCTTCGTCGACCGGCGGATGCGGCAGTTGTACGAGCGGCTGGAACCGCTCGAGGCCGAGCTGCGGCGCGTGGAACGCGAGGTCGACGTGCTGCGTGCGCGGCTCGCGCGGGAGTCCTCCGCGCTGCAGACGGGCGCCGTGCACAGTACGGCCGCCGCCGTCGTCACGGTGGACGGTCCGGAGGACGCCGCCTCGGCCGAGTGCGAGTTCGAGGTCGAGTACCTCGTGGCCGGGGCCACCTGGCTGCCCGTCTACCAGCTCCGCCTGGACCGCGCCGCCGACGGCGGCAGCGCGCTCGTGTTGCGGGCCTGCGTCGCGCAGCGCACCGGCGAGGACTGGAGCGGGGTGCGGCTCGGGCTGTCCACCGCCGATCTGCAGCGCCGGACCGATCTGCCCGAGCTGCGTTCCCTGCGCATCGGGCGGCGGCAGAGCGAACCGGTGCCCAGCGGGTGGCGGGAGCCGCCGGCCGGGCTGGAGGGGCTGTTCGCCTCGTACGACGCCGCCGTGGAGGCCCGGACGGCGGTCGGGACGGCGGTCGGGACGGTGGTCGGGACCGCGAAGAGCGCCGGGCCCGCGGCGAGCGACGAGTGGCAGCCCCGGGCGGAGCTGTGGGAGGACGATGACGCCTCCGCCGCCCCTCCGCCGCCCTACGCCGCCGACTTCGCCGCGCAGGCGCCACCGGGTGGTGGTTCCGCGACGTTCGGGGGTGCGGGATTCGCCCCGGCGGCCGGGCCCGAGTCCTACGGCGCGGCTCCCTACGCGCAGCCGCAGGGGTACGGCGGTCCCGTCCCCGGGGGAGGTCCCGGCTCGCCGCCCGCCATGCCCCTGCCCCCGGCCGCCGCCGCCCCCCAGCGGGCGCCGGTCTCGCGCGCCGCGGGCTTCCGGAGCCGCCGCGGCGCCATGGC
>NZ_JBFAXR010000237.1:0-5991 GCF_040680895.1 Streptomyces sp. NPDC051940
AGTCCTCCGGGAGCTCCAGCGTCGGGCGGATGTCGACCTCGGCGGTGAAGGCGTGAGTTCGTGGGGCTCAGTGGGGTGCGCCGGCGAACTCCGTGCCGCACGGGCCGCCGCCCGTGCTCTCCTGCGCCTCGAGCGCGTCGCCGTCCATCGTGAGCAGGTCGTAGTAGCGGGCGATGCGCTGCGTGGAGCGGCCGACGTAGTGGCAGATGAAGGAGCGGCGGAAGCGGCCGGCCGTGCGGTTCGGGCCGGAGCCGTGCACCAGGCTGCCGTTGAAGAACAGCACGTCACCGGGCGACATGTCGACCGGAACGGCCGTGAGACCGGGCGGCGGGGGCACGTACTCGCGGGCGAACGACAGCCCCGGGTCGGCCTCCTCCGGGCAGAACAGGTCCATCAGATGCGTGCCGGGGACCACCTCGAGGCCGCCGTTCTCCCGGTCGATGTCGTCCAGGGCCAGCCAGGCGGCGATACAGGTGCCCGGTTCGACGCGCAGATAGAAGTTGTCCTGGTGCAGCGCCTGGCCGCGGGCGCCCGGCGGCTTGAAGTAGAACATGCTCTGCGCGGCGAGCGGCTCCTCGCCGAAGAGGCCCGTCAGGATCCCGGCGACACGGGCGTCGAGCAGCCGGCGGCGGGCGAGGTCGTTGAAGCGGTGCGGGTGCATCACCCGCGGATACGTGCCCAGGGGGTCGGCGGGGCCGTCGGCGGGTTGCTGCTTCGGCTCGAAGTGGCCGGGTATCGGGCGTCCCTCGGCCGGCAGGCGCATGAACTCCTCGGTCAGCTCCTTCGCCTCGTCGGGGGTGAACAGGCCGCGGACGACCGTGTAGCCGTCCGCGTGGAACTGCTCCAGGAGGGTGTCGGACGGGGGCACCGGCATGGCAGGGTCCTCTCGGGGGGCGGGTGAAGTCACTGCTCAGACGGTACGGAGGGAAGGTGGCGTACGGAATGTCCGGAAGTGCCGAGCGCATGCCTGAAACTGCTGCGGGTCAGCCCGCCGACACCCCTTCCCCGCCGCCCGAGTTGCTCCTGGCCGCCCGGTTCACCGAGCCCGCGGGCTATGCCGTACGACGGGCCTCGGGTGCCGCGAACTGGCTGCTGCTGTGGACCACCGCCGGACGCGGCGAGGCCCGGGGCACCGGCGGCTGGTGTCCGTTGCGGGCCGGGGACCTCGTCCTCCTCCCGGCCGGCCGGGAGCACGCGTACCGCACGGACGCGGCGGCCGGGTCCTGGAGCGGCTGGTGGGCGCACTTCCAGCCGCGGGCCGGATGGCCGGCGCTGGTGCGCGAGCACGGGCGTCCCGACGGGATGTTCCTGGTCACCGGGGTGCCGGAGGCCGTCCGCGGCCGGATCGACGACGCGTTCCGGCGGCTGCACGCCGACGCGCGCTGGACCTTCGGCGAGGCCCCGGCCGACGCGGTGCCGACCGGCACGGACCCCACGGGCATCGCCCTGACAACCGCCGGACCGGGGCGGGAGCTCGCGCTGGGCGCGATCGAGGAGATCCTGCTCCTGGCGACCGCGAGCACGGCTGCCGCGCGCCGCGCGGGCGAGGGCCCCGGCGACGAACGGATCGGGCAGGCGGAGGCGGCCATCGCGGCCGACCCCGCCGCCCCGCACACCGTCGCCTCGCTCGCCGCCCTGGTGGCGCTGTCGCCTTCGCGCTTCGCGCACCTCTTCGCCTCGCACACCGGCCGCACGCCCATGCGGGCCGTGCTGGCCGCCCGGCTCAGCCACGCGCAGCGGCTGCTGGACGCGACGGACCTGGAGGTGGGCCAGATCGCGCGGGCGTCGGGCTTCGCGAGCCCGTTCCACTTCAGCCGGGCCTTCCGCGACCAGTACGGGGTGCCGCCGACGGCGTACCGGGGGCGGTCGTAGGCGTGGGCCGCCGCCGGATTAATTCCTGGACAGGGAGCAGCCGTTGCGCCTAGGGTGGCGGCACGCCCCGCGATCTTCAGGAAGGAGGCGAGTGCGATGTACCCCTCTTCTGTCACACGCTCCCGCCCCTCCTTCGGGCGTTCCATCCGGGCTTGATGCCCGCGGGTCCCGGGAGCGCGTGTTCCACAGCTTCCGGAAGGAAACACCATGACCGATCTGGTCATCCGCCACCTCGCCGCCGGCGAGGAGCACCTTTTCCAGCAGATCCCCGACCACCCCGCCGTAGGCAAGGGCGCGTTCGGCCACCAGTGGGCGACCGTCGACCAGGGCGGTGAGTACCGCCTCGACTGGTGCTGGATCGCGCTGCGCGACGACCGCGTCGTGGCCCGGGCGGCCTGGTGGGCCGGTCCGACGGACGAAGCGCCGCTGGCCCTGGACTGGTTCGACTTCACCGACGCCGAGGCGGGCACGGAGCTGCTCCGCGCGGCGCCGCTGCGCGCGGAGTACGCGCTGCTGCTGCCGCCGCGGTGGCGCGACGACGCGGCGGTACGGGCCGACGTGCAGGCGCGCATCGACGCGGCCGCGGCGGCCGGGATGGAGCCGCTCGTCGAGCGGTTCCAGTACGAGTGGACGCCGGAGTGCGGCGTACCGGAGCGGCCGGGCCGGCTGGTGTTCCGCGAGGAGCCGGACGACGAGAAGATCCTCGACGTCCTGCGCCTGGTGGAGCAGGGCTCCCTCGACGCGCACGCCCGCAAGGCGGTCGACGAGGGCGGCGTCGACCAGGCGGCGCGCGAGGAGCTGGAGTTCTTCCAGTGGTGCCCGTCGCCGCGCGAGTGGTGGCAGCTGGCGTACACCCCCGAGGGCGACCTCGTGGGCCTGCACATCCCGGCCCGCAACCACACGAACCCGATCGTCGGCTTCATCGGCGTCGTGCCGGCGCAGCGGGGTCGGGGGTACGCGTACGACCTCCTGGTCGAGACGACGCACGTGCTGGCCGCGCAGGGCGTGTCGAAGATCGTCGCCACGACGGACTTCGGCAACGAGCCGATGGCCCGGAACTTCGCGAAGGCGGGGTACCCGGTGATCCAGGAGCGCTACTTCATGCACTGACCACCACGCGGTCGCCCACCGCGCAAACCCCTGGGGGCTCCGCCCCCGGCCCCCGGGGGTCTGGTGTCCGCTGACAGTCGCCGTGCACCGGAGGGCCGGGCAAGACCGTGGCCCGCGCCGGCGCCAGGTGTCCGAGTCCCCCGAGCAGGAGGACCCAGGTGCCGTGATGCGCCCGTACCGTACAACGGGACGAGGTGTGGCCGGCCACCCACGCACTGCCGCAGCCCGACGCGTCTACCGGGCATGAAGTGCCCCGACCGCGGCGAAACGGCGGCGTCGACGCCGAGCCCGACGATCACGGCCTCGGGCGCTCGCGCGGCCGACTGCGGACAGGGCGTACGGCTCCCGTAGAAGGCGGACCAGATCCGCAACCGCCAGAGGCTCGGTTCCCGTGGTGGTCGCCCGCCCGAATTCGACAAGGATGACTACGAGCAACGGCACGCGATCGAGTGCGGAATCAACCGGCTCAAGCGCCACCGCGCGCTTGCGACGAGGTTCGACAAGCTTGCCGCTCGCTACCACGCGACCGTGCTGGTCGTTGCCATCAGCGAATGGCTACGACCAGCACGGCCGCGGCGCCACACCTATCCGTCTTGAAGGATCCGACCCTCTGGAGTCCCGAAGTACCAGTGCCGCCCAGCCGGGGCAGGAGGGAGTGCGCCAGCCGCAAGATCAGCCAGCGCCTCGGCCAACTCAACGAGCGGAGCGGCATCGATGCGCTGTGCACCGCGCAGGAAGCTGGTGGCGCTCTCCTCCAACTCAGGCCATGTCGAGACTTCGTCTCGTGTCACCCCACCGCGGGCCTCGATCCGGCGAGCCGCCTCCAGAGCGCAGGTCAGGAGTTCCTGCCTCTGTTCGACGCCGTAGTCATCGAAGAGGACGGCGAAACTGCTGCCCACCAACGCGTGCGTGCGGAGATCCTGCTCCAACTCCGCCCGCCATGAGGGCCGCAGATCCGCCGACGTCTCTCCACAGACTCTCGCCGCTTCGATGAAGAGAACTCCGAGTGCCACGTCGTAGGCCCAGAACATCGCCTCGCCAGAGATCACCGGCACTGTCCTGCTCAACGACACTCCTCTGCAGCAGCTCGCTCCAGCGCCAATCATGTCCTACGGGCCCAGACGCTCGCCCAGTTGCACGCCAACCCGGCGAACCTTCCAGAGCAGGGCACTCAGTCGAACTCGAGGCCCGAAGCCTCCGCACGGGCAATGATGTCGCGGACTGCCTCAGGGCTCGTGATGACGGATTCCACGGCCGCCTTGAGAAGCGTGAGGTCGCTCGAACTCCCGACTGCGCAGAACATGCCGGCCTCGCTGTCGAAATCGAGGCGCTCGGCGCTGCCTGACCCCTCGAAGCGCTCGTCCGGCCCGTCACCGGGCTTCTTCAGAACGGCCACTGATCGGGTGACGCCTCTGGGTAGACCCGCAGTTCATGGGCCCGAGCCGCCCTAGGCAGGGAGTCGCACGCCTGGCGGTACCGGACTTCCCGCCGGGATCACGTCCTCCGGCTGCAGGCCCACCGTGTTCCGCAGGTTGACGGTGCCGCCGGAGAACGTCGCCGCGATGAAGCCGATCGTGCCGCCGGAGAACGTCGCCCAGTGGAAGTCGACGATGCCGCTGGAGAACGTCGCCCCGTTGAAGCCGACTGTGCCGCTGGAGAAGGTCGCCGCGATGAAGTTGACCGTGCCGCCGGAGAACGTCGCCGCGGTGAAGCTGACATCGTCGCCGGAGAACGTCGCCGCGCCGAAGTTGACCGTGGCGCCGGAGAACGTCGCGTCATCGAAACTGACCATGCCGACGAATCTCCCGTTGGAGAACGTCACCTTGCTGGAGAACATTGCTCCGTAGAAGTTGACCGTGCCGCCGGAGAACGTCGCCTTGCCGAAGTCGACCGTGCTGCCGGAGAACGTCGCCTTGCCGAAGTCGACCATGCCGCCGGAGAACGTCGACTCGTGGAAGCTGACCCTTCCGCCGGAGAAGATCGCCCCACTGAAGTCACCGCCGTCGAAGACGGCAGCAGTGAAGTCGAAGTCGTGGCCCTGCCAAGAGTGAGGGTGGGTGGTGTCGAGGCGCAGGTGCTCGGAGATGAGGCGGATCGTGGTGTGCCGGACTTCCCGAAGCGCAAGATGGGAGTGCCGTGCCTCCGCATCATCGGCGGGCAGGTCGGCTTCAGCGGTGTACGGCAGGCGTAGGTAGGCGCACAGGACATCGATGCAGGTCTGGCGCAACGCGCGGGTCGGCGCGTCATCGGCGAGGCCCGCGAGGGCGTGCACACCACCGAGACGGATGGCGGGGGCGGGGTCGCCGAGCTGGGCGACGGCAGCGGTGAAGCGTTCGGTGTGGAGCCGGGTGGCCTCGCGCAGCGCACCGTTCTCGTCGACGCGCTGCTTGCGGTAGGCAACGACGAGGGCGACCAGCGCGCCGGCGCCGGCGACCACGCCGAAGGACAGTTTGACCAGGTCGAACAGGGTCTTGGAGTCGAGTTGGGTCTCGTGTTTGAGGCTGCGGGTGCCGAGGAGGTGCCATCCGAGGTAGAACACGGTGGCCGCGATGGTCAGGGCAGCTGCGA
Organism: Streptomyces sp. NPDC051940; assembly: GCF_040680895.1. Taxonomy (NCBI): domain Bacteria; kingdom Bacillati; phylum Actinomycetota; class Actinomycetes; order Kitasatosporales; family Streptomycetaceae; genus Streptomyces; species Streptomyces sp. NPDC051940. Next base: position 5,551 of record NZ_JBFAXR010000237.1, read on the forward strand.
AGGTGAGGGGGAGGACCAGGCCGATACGCCACAGGCGCAGGTTGCGCTGCTCGACTCGCTCGGGAAACTTGGGGGCCACGTAGCCATGGACTACTTACACGGGCTGTTGGTTGCCCAGCAGGGGCGACGCCGCTGCCCGCTGGGTGGACCGTGCGTTCACCGCCACCGCGCGGGTGGGCGCTGCGCGCCTCCGTCCTCAAACGCCGGACGGGCTGAGGGGGTGGTCCGGTCACGCTCGGATGCGTCCGGTCCCGCCGGCGCCTGCGGCGCGATTCGGCGCTTCGCGCCTCAGTCCTCAAACGCCGGACCGGCTGGAGGTGCGGTTGCGCCGGCTGACGCGCTTCGGGAGAACCGCGCCGACCACGAGGACGACGGCGGTACCGGCGCCCACCGCGGCGATGACGCCGGCCGGGGTGAGCTGGACCGTGTTGCGGCGGGCGG
>NZ_JBFAXR010000238.1:0-5923 GCF_040680895.1 Streptomyces sp. NPDC051940
GGCTGGGCCGCCAGGGGGCGGCACGGGCGGGCGCAGCGGCCCCGCACCCGGGGCGGCCGGGGTGACCACGGCGGGTGGGCCCGCGCAGCGCTCCCGCGGCCGCAGGGGCGCGCACGGCGCGGCGTGCCCCGGCAACCCGTCACCGCGAAGCGTCAGGCAGGATGTGTCGTATGGCACACAACCACGACCACCCCGGTGAGCGGGGCGCCGACGAGCCGATCCGGCTGATCGGGATCCGTGAGACCCCGCTGTCCCTCGACGAGGTGTACGCGGCCGTCGGCGACGCGGCCGCGGGAGGCGTCGCCCTGTTCGTGGGGACCGTGCGCAACCACGACGGCGGCGCCGACGTCGAGAACCTCGGCTACTCCTGCCACCCCACCGCGGAAGCGGAGATGCGCCGGATCGCCGAGAAGGTCGCCGCGGAGTACCCCGTACGGGCGCTCGCCGTCCTCCACCGGATCGGTGACCTCGGGATCGGGGACATCGCGGTGATCGCCGCCGTGGCCTGCCCCCACCGGGGCGAGGCGTTCGACGCCTGCCGCAAGCTCGTCGACACGCTGAAGCACGAGGTGCCGATCTGGAAGCACCAGCGGTTCTCCGACGGCTCCGAGGAGTGGGTGGGCGCCTGACGGGGCGACCCCCGGCGACGGGAGCGGGGAGCGGCGGGCGGGGATCCCACGAGTTGCGTAACCCCCGCCGAGGCCGGAGCGTTGCCTTGACGGACGGGTTGACTGCTCGGCGGAGCAGCTGGGAAACAAGGAGCACTGGATGGCCGCTATCGCATGGCTGGTGATCCCCGTGGTGACCGCCGGAGCGGCGGCGATATGGGCGGGATGGGCCACGCGCGACAAGACCATGGGGGACAACGCCGAACTGCAGGGGTACGAGCGTTTCCGCGAGGCGATGGAGCGCACCCACTCCGGATCGCACTCCAGTTCCGGAGCCGCGTAGGCGTCCCGTACTGTCGACCCCATGCCACGCCGCACCGCGACGCTGCTCGCCGCCACGCTGACCCTGATGACCCTGGTCTTCGTCATGGCGCTCACCCCTTCGCCGTACGCCGAGATGTCGCCGGGACCCACGGTCAACACGCTGGGTGAGCACGGCGGCGAGCCGGTACTGCAGATCGAGGGGCGCAAGACCTACCCCACCACCGGGAACCTCAACATGACGACGGTCCGCGTCACGGGCTCGGACTACCGGATGAGCTTCCTCGAGGCGTTCACGGGCTGGGTCTCGGGCAACGACGCCGTCGTGCCGCACGACACCCTCTACCCGGACGACCGCTCCGCGGAGGAGGTCGACCAGGAGAACGCCGAGGAGTTCACCGCCTCCCAGGAGAGCGCCAAGGTCGCCGCGCTGAAGGAGCTGGACATCCCGGTCCAGTCCTGGGTGAACGTCGCCACGGTCGTCGGGGACAGCCCCGCCGAGGGCAGGCTGCACGCCGGCGACGAGATCGTCGCGGTGGACGGGCAGAAGGTCAACGCGCCGGCCGACGTCGCCGGACTGGTGACGAAGCACGAGCCGGGGGAGGACACGACCTTCACCGTGATCCCCGCGAAGCGCGTCGAGGCGGCGAAGAAGGCGGGCCGGAGGCCCAGCGGCGGCGAGCAGGACGTCACGATCACGACGATGAAGGCCCCGGACGACCCGAAGCGGGCCATGGTCGGTATCCAGGCGGGCTCGGACCACGCCTTCCCGTTCGAGATCGACATCAAGCTCGCCGACGTCGGCGGCCCCAGCGCGGGCCTGATGTTCTCCCTCGGCATCGTCGACAAGCTGACCGAGGAGGACCTGACCGGCGGCAAGTTCATCGCCGGTACGGGCACCATCGACGACGACGGCAACGTCGGCCCGATCGGCGGCGTGGAGCTGAAGACCATCGGCGCCCGCGAGCAGGGCGCGGAGTACTTCCTCACCCCGAAGGCCAACTGCAAGTCCGCCGCCCGCGACACCCCCGACGGCCTGACGCTGGTCGAGGTGTCCACGATCGACGACGCCCTGGGCGCGCTGGAGGACATCCGCAGCGGCGATACGGACGCGCTCAAGACCTGCGCGAAGAGCTGACGGAAGACCGGCCGTACGGCTCTCGTACGGCCGGCCCGCGGCTCAGTCCTCGAACGTCGCCGACAGCGCCTGTACGAGCCCCGGCACCAGGTCGCCGCCCGTCAGCACCTCCGTCGCCGAGTCCTTCTCGCGCAGCCGCAGCGCGCACTCGCGGCTGCCGTCGCGCAGGACGGCGACCGTCATCCGCACCTCCTGCCGCTCCGGGTGGCGGGCCACCCACTTCGCCAGGGCCGCGTCGTCGAGACCGGTGGGCAGCGCGTTCTCCGCCGTGGGCGGCAGCATCAGCCGCTCCACGGTCAGCGCGCACCCGGTCACGGCGTCCGGCCAGGCAACGGTGGCCAGGAACTCGTCCAGCGGCTGGTCCGCCGGCAGCTCCTGCTGTTCTACGGGCGTGAGTGCGGCGGACGCGGGGTCACCCGGCCCGTCCAGCCCCAGCTGGGCCGCGAGCTGCGGCTCCTGCACCCGCAGCTTGGCGGTGTCTACCAGGGCGAACAGGCGGACCGGCTGATCCCAGCCGAACCCCGCCGCGTACTCGTCGATCTCCAGCACGGCACGCGTGAGGGGGCTTGCCGCAAATGCCGTGCCGTCGGTGGGAAGGTTGGACATACTCGCCATCCTCCCCTATCGGAGGTTCCGCCCCGCGTTCGGGAACTAGGTAAAGCGCGAGTAAGTTGCACCAGTGGGCCCATCTGTGTCGCAGCGCGGCCCGAACGGCAGCATCACAAACGCACAAGCACACAGACGACGACATCCATCACTCTCGAGGTGCGCACCCTTGGCTTTCCAGATGCCGGACCGCGGCTCAGGCCCGTCGGGGCCACGGATCAATCTAGGCCGGCCGTCCCGGCGCATGCGGACCCTGCTGATGACGCTGGGCGCGCTGGCGGTGCTGGCCATTCTCTTCGTCATGTTCGCCGGCTTCTGGACGGACTGGCTCTGGTACCGCTCGGTCAAGTACTCCTCGGTCTTCACCACCCAGCTGTGGACGAAGATCGGGCTGTTCTTCGTCTTCGGCGGACTGATGGCGGCCGCCGTGGGCCTGAACATCTGGCTGGCCCACCGGCTGCGGCCGCCGCTCTCCGCGATGTCGCTGGAGCAGGAGAGCCTCGACCGCTACCGGATGAACATCGCCCCGTACAAGAAGTGGCTGCTCATCGGGATCTCGCTGCTCGTCGGCCTGATCTCGGGCGCCTCCGCGGCCGGGCAGTGGCGGACCTGGCTGATGTGGGTGAACGGCGTCTCCTTCGGCCAGGAGGACCCGCAGTTCCACAAGGACGTCTCGTTCTACGCCTTCGACCTGCCCTGGTACCGCTTCCTGCTGGGCTTCGGCTTCGCCGCCGTGGTGCTGTCGCTGATCGCCGCCGCGCTGGTGCACTACCTCTACGGCGGGCTGCGCATCTCCAGCCCGGGCGCCCGCGCCACCTCGCAGGCCACCGGACATCTGGCGGTGCTGCTCGGCGTCTTCGTGGCGCTGAAGGCCGTCGCGTACTGGCTCGACCGCTACGGGCTCGCGGTGAAGTCGAACGAGCTGCGCACCCAGGACTCCTGGACGGGTCTGCGGTACGTGGACGCCAACGCGTACCTGCCCGCCAAGACCATCCTCTTCGTCATCGCCATCATCTGCTCGCTGCTGTTCTTCGCCACCCTGTGGCGGCGCACCTGGCAGCTGCCGCTGATCGGCCTCGGCCTGATGGCGCTGTCCGCCATCCTGATCGGCGGCCTCTACCCCGCGATCGTGCAGAACTTCCAGGTCAAGCCGAACGAGCAGGCCAAGGAAGCGCCGTACATCGAGAAGAACCTCGAGGCCACGAAGAGGGCGTACGGCATCGACCGGGCCCAGGTCGACGACTACAGCGGCAAGGGCGACGAGGCCGACTCGGCGCTGCGCGGTGAGGTCGACAAGACCGCCAACATCCGGCTGCTCGACCCGAACATCGTCTCGGGCACGTACCAGCAGCAGCAGCAGGTCCGGCAGTACTACCAGTTCCCGGCGACCCTCGACGTGGACCGGTACGGCACCCAGGACACCGTCGTCGGTCTGCGTGAGCTGAACGTCGACGGCGTCCCCGGCCAGAAGAACTGGATCAACCAGCACTTCAAGTACACGCACGGCTTCGGCATGGTGGCCGGCAAGGGCGACGAGGTGACCGCCACCGGCGGCCCGGACTACACCGAGTCCGACCTGCCGCCCACGGGCGACCTCGGAAAGTACGAGCCGCGGATCTACTACGGCGAGAAGACCAACCAGTACTCGATCGTGGGCGGTCCCCAGAAGGAGATCGACTACGTCAAGGACGGCGGCGCGGAGGTCGAGTACAGCTACACCGCCAAGAGCGGTGTCAGCCTCTCCAACCCGATAAACCGCCTCGCCTACGCGGTCTCCTTCAGCGAGCCGCAGATCATGTACTCCGGCGCCATCGGCGAGGGCTCGCGGATCCTGTACAACCGCACGCCCAAGGAGCGCGTCGAGGCCGTCGCGCCCTGGCTGACGATCGACGGCGACCCGTACCCGGCCGTCGTCGACGGGCGCGTGCAGTGGATCGTCGACGCCTACACGACGATCAACGGCTATCCGTACTCGTCCCGTACGACGCTGGGCGACACCACGTCCGACTCGCTCACCACGGCGGACGACCAGCGGGCCGTCATCGCCCAGGAGAACAAGGTCAACTACATCCGCAACTCGGTGAAGGCGACGGTCGACGCGTACAGCGGCGACGTCAAGCTCTACGAGTGGGACACCAAGGACCCGGTGCTGAAGACCTGGAAGAAGGCGTTCCCGGGCACCGTGCTGGCGAAGTCGGAGATCAGCGCCTCGCTGATGGACCATCTGCGCTACCCGCAGGACCTGTTCAAGGTGCAGCGCGAGCTGCTCACGCAGTACCACGTGGAGAACGCCAACCAGTTCTACTCGGGCAGTGAGCGCTGGGCCGTGCCCAACGACCCCACCCGCGAGCGCGGCGAGCAGAGCGCGGTCCCGCCGTACTACCTGAGCATGCAGATGCCGGGCCAGGACAGCCAGGTCTTCTCGCTGACCACCACGTTCACCCCGGCCGGGCGCGACAACCTCGGCGCCTTCATGGCGGTGGACGCGGACGCCCGCAGCGGGGACTACGGCAGTATCCGGATCCTCAAACTGCCGTCCAGCAACCCGCCCGACGGACCCAAACAGGTGCAGTCGAAGTTCAACTCGGACAAGAACATCGCCGAGCAGATCAGGCTGCTCAAGGGCGGCGACTCCGAGGTCGAGTACGGCAATCTGCTGACCGTGCCGCTGGGCGGCGGGCTGATGTACATCGAGCCGGTGTACATCCGCGGCAAGCAGGTCGACCTGCCGCTGCTGAAGTCCGTGCTCGTCCGGTACGGCGACAAGATGGCCTTCGAGCCGACGCTCGACCAGGCGCTCGACGTGATCTTCGGCGCGAAGCCGCCGAGCACGCCCGGCGAGGAGCAGCCGGAGCAGCCACCCAAGCAGCCACCGGCGAACCAGACGCTGGAGGCGGCCATGCAGGACGCCCTGGAGGCGTACGACGCCGGCCAGGACGCGCTCGCGCGCAAGGACCTCGAGGGGTACGCCAAGGCCCAGGAGGACCTGAAGGCGGCCCTCGACAGGGCCGAGGCCGCGAGCAAGAAACAGGGCCAGCAATAGCGCCGGCGCCGTCGCCGGCAGCTGGGGCGTGAATCCGCCCCGCGTCGCCGTGGTAGTGTTGTCACCACAACGACGCGGGGTGGAGCAGCTCGGTAGCTCGCTGGGCTCATAACCCAGAGGTCGCAGGTTCAAATCCTGTCCCCGCTACTGACCGGAGGCCCCGGAAGGTGATCATCACCTTGCGGGGGCTCCGTGTTTTTTGCGGCC
>NZ_JBFAXR010000239.1:0-5786 GCF_040680895.1 Streptomyces sp. NPDC051940
TCCCACACAGCCGGTCCGACGACGAGTCCCTCGGCGGCGCGGAGATGCACGCGCGGACCAGCGGTCTGGCGGACTACTTCGCATCCGTCGGCGGCGCCCTCGCCCTCCCAGCGCAGCAGGTCGCCCGGCTGGCACTCGAGCACCTCGCAGAGCGCGGCGAGCGTCGTGAAGCGCACCGCCTTGGCGCGGCCGTTCTTCAGTACCGCCAGGTTGGCGGGCGTGATCCCTATGCGGTCGGCGAGCTCGCCCACGGACATCTTCCGCCGGGCCAGCATCACGTCGATGTCGACGGCGATCGCCATCAGATCACCTCGTTCAGCTCGGCCTGCATCTGTGTCGCCTCGACGTCGCGGGCGACGGCCTGGGCGAGCAGCATCCGCAGCACGAGCACGATCAGCGCGACCCCGAGGATGGCCACGCCGATCCCTCCCATGATGAGCGTGACGCCCGGGTCCTCCCGCTGGCCCGGCGCGTTGATCGCGGTGACCGTGAACCACCCGAGGGCGGCCGCCACGATCGCGCCGATCACGACGTCCACGTGCCGGAAGGCGGCGTGGGAGAACACGGTCCCCCGGCGCACCATCGTCACCAGCCGCCAGACGCTGACGAGGGCGGCCTGGGCCGCCACCATGCCGACGGCGGTGATCACGCGCAGCGCGGTCAGCGGGAGCGTCCCGTCCTCCGGGTCGCTCCCGCTGACCAGCACCCACACCATCGACGCCTGCACGAACACGGTGCCGACGATCATCACCACGAGCACGGCGTGCAGCGCACGCACGGCCAGCTTTCCCATGACCCATCCTTCCATCGACTTGCGATGGGAACCTATCGAAATTCGATAGGCATGGCAAGGGCGGGGCAGCTTACGACCGCGCCCCGTACACCGGCTCCGGCGTCGCCGCCTTGCGTAGCAGCGTGCGCAGGTGCTCGCCCGCCTCGTCGGCGGTCCAGCGCCTGCCCAGGTCGAGCGCGGCGCCGTGGTGCCAGCCGTCTTCGACGCAGACCCGGCCGCCCTCGATCTCGAGGGTCCGGCCGGTGACGTCCCCGGCCGCCTCGCTCGCGAGCCAGGCGACCACCGGTGACACGTTGCCCGGGTGCATGGCGTCGAAGCCGTCCTCGGGCGCCGCCATCTTCTCGGCGAAGGGCCCTTCGGTCATTCGGGTACGGGCCGAGGGCGCGATGGAGTTGACGGTCACCCCGTACGCCGCCAGCTCCTGCGCGGCCACCAGCGTGAGCGCCGCGATGCCGGCCTTGGCCGTCGAGTACGCGCCCTGCCCGACCGACCCCTGGAGCCCGGCGCCGGACGAGGTGTTGATCACGCGGGCGGCGCGCGCCCGGCCCGCCTTCGCCTCGGTACGCCAGTACGCGGCCGCGTGGCGCAGCGGGGCGAAGTGGCCCTTGAGATGGACGCGGATGACGGCGTCCCATTCCTCCTCCGAGGTGCTGACCAGCATCCGGTCGCGTACGAAGCCGGCGTTGTTGACCAGGATGTCCAGCCCGCCGAAGGTGTCGACCGCCTGCCGCACCAGGGCACCCGCGGCCGTGAAGTCGGCGACGTCGGCGGCGTTGGCCACGGCCCGCCCGCCGGCGGCGGCGATCTCGGCGGCGACGGCCTCGGCCGGCGTCTCGCCGGTCCCTTCGCCGGCGAGCGAAACCCCGAAGTCGTTCACCACGACCGCCGCTCCCTGGCGGGCGAGCTCCAGTGCGTGCTCACGCCCCAGGCCGCGTCCGGCCCCGGTGACGACGGCCACGCGTCCGTCGAGGATGCCGGGCATGTCCATCCCTCTCGGTCAGTGGTACTGAAAACCTGTCAGGAACCAAGCAAGTGTTAGGCTACCAAGCAATCGCTAGTTAGGATGTGGCCATGGGCATCTCCACCAGACCGGTCGACGGCCGCATCGCGGTCATCACCATGGACTACCCGCCGGTGAACGCCCTTCCGGTGGACGGCTGGTTCGCGGTCGCGGACGCCGTACGCGCCGCGGGTGAGGACCCGGCGGTCCGGGTGGTGGTCCTGCGCGCCGAGGGCCGCGGCTTCAACGCCGGGGTGGACCTCAAGGAGATGCAGCGGACCGCGGGGTTCACCGCGCTGGTCGGCGCGAACAAGGGCTGCTACGCGGCCTTCAGGTCGATCTACGAGTGCGCGGTCCCCGTGATCGCGGCCGTCAACGGCTTCTGCCTGGGCGGCGGCGTCGGCCTGGTCGGCAACTGCGACACCGTCGTCGCCAGCGAGGACGCGTACTTCGGCGTGCCCGAGGTCGACCGGGGGGCGCTGGGCGCCGCGACCCATCTGGCGCGACTGGTGCCGCAGCACCTGATGCGGACGCTGTACTACACGGGCCGCACGATCCGCGCGGCGGACCTGGTGCCGCACGGCTCCGTCCTGGAGGTGGTGCCGCGCGACCGGCTCGACGACGCCGCTCTCGCGGTGGCCGGGGAGATCGCCGCGAAGGACCCCCGGGTGATCCGCGCCGCGAAGGAGGCGCTCAACGGCATCGACCCGATGGACGTCAACCGCAGCTACCGGTTCGAGCAGGGCTTCACCTTCGAACTGAACCTCGCGGGCGTCGCGGACGAACACCGCGACGCCTTCGTCGAGTCGGGCGGCACGCTCGAGACGTACCGCGAAGGAGCACCGTGACCACGCCGCCGACGCTGCGCACCGCGCTGACGGAACTCACCGGGGTGGACCATCCCGTCGTACAGACCGGAATGGGCTGGGTCTCCGGACCACGGCTCGTCTCCGCCACCGCCAACGCCGGCGCCCTCGGCCTGCTCGCCTCGGCGACCATGTCCCTGGAGCAGCTGGAGGCGGCGATCCTGGAGGTGCGCGGCCGTACGGACCGCCCCTTCGGCGTCAATCTGCGTGCGGACGCCGGGGACGCGGCGGACCGGGTCGAGCTGCTGATCAGGCACGGGGTGAAGGTCGCCTCGTTCGCGCTCGCCCCGAAGCCGGAGCTGATCGCCCGGCTGAAGGAGCACGGGATCGTCGTCATGCCGTCGGTGGGCGCGGCCCGGCACGCCGAGAAGGTGGCGGCCTGGGGCGCGGACCTGGTGATGGTGCAGGGCGGCGAGGGCGGCGGTCACACCGGCAGCGTGCCGACGACGCTGCTGCTGCCGAGCGTGCTGGACGCGGTCGGCATCCCGGTCGTCGCGGCGGGCGGCTTCTTCGACGGCCGGGGCCTGGCGGCGGCCCTGTCGTACGGCGCCGCGGGCATCGGCATGGGCACGCGCTTCCTCCTCACGAGCGACAGCGCGGTGCCGGACCCGGTCAAGCGCCGCTACCTCGCCTTCGGTCTGGACGGCACGGTCGTCACCACCCGGGCGGACGGGATGCCGCACCGTCTGCTGCGTACGGAGTTCGTCGAGGACCTGGAGCACACCGGCGCGCTCGGCCGGCTCGCGGCGACCGCGCGCCGGACGCTCGCGTTCAAGAGGATGAGCGGGCTGTCCTGGCCGGCCCTGCTGGCGGACGGCCGCCGCATGCGCAGGACGAGCGACCGCGACTGGGCCCAGGTCATGCAGGCGGCGAACACGCCGATGCTGCTGAAGGCGGGCCTGGTGGACGGCGACACCTCGGCGGGGATGCTGGCCTCGGGCCAGGTGGTGGGCCTCATCGACGACCTGCCGAGCTGCGAGGAGCTGGTGGACCGCGTGGTCCGCGACGCGGTGCGGCGCCTGGCCGCGGCCCACGGGACGGCACTCACGGGACAGGACGCGCCCGCGGGGCAGTGATCCGCACCGATCCGGGGCCGAACGGCGAATTTACTCCAAGCTACGAGTAACCGGGGTGTGCATTCACTCCATGCTTGGAGTATGTTGGAGGCATGGACAAGGAGCAGGGCGCCGACGCCACGCGTTGGCTCGACGGCGATGAGCTGCAGCAGTGGTACGCCTTCGCCTACGTGCTGACGCAGCTGCCGGCCGCGCTGGAATCGCGGATGCAGCGGGACGCGGGCATCGCCCACTTCGACTACGTGGTGATGTCCGCGCTGTCGGGGGCGCCGGAGCGCACGCTGCGGATGAGCGATCTCGCCCAGTACGCCGGAAGCGCGCTCTCCCGGCTGTCGAACGTGGTCATCCGGCTGGAGAAGCGGGGCTGGGTGCGCCGCCACCCCGACCCGTCCGACGGACGGGCCACCCTCGCCACCCTGACCGACGAGGGCATGGACAAGGTCGCCGCCGCGGCGCCCGGCCACGTGGACGCGGTGCGGCGCCTGGTCTTCGACCCGCTGACCAAGGCGCAGCAGCGCCAGCTCGGCGCCGCCTCCCAGCGCATCCTCGGCGCCCTGGGCGCGCCGTGCCCGACCGACTGGGCATCCCCTGACTCCGCCAGGGCGGGCGACGGGGACTGACCCCGGCCCACGCCCACGCTCATCCAGCTTCACCTTCACCGTCACCCGGCGCCCGCCGGGAAAGCACCCCCTTAGGAGTTCGCATGCCCACCATCGCCATCGTCGGAGCCGGTCCGGGCCTGGGCCTGTCCATAGCCAAGGTCTTCGGCGGCCACGGCTTCGACGTCGCCCTGGTCTCCCGTAGCAAGGACAAGCTGGACGCCCTCGTCGCCGAACTCGCCGAGGCCGGGATCACCGCGGAGGGCTTCCCCGCCGACGTCGCCGATCCCGCCCGGCTCACCGACGCGCTCCAGGCCGCGATCGCGCGGTTCGGCCGCATCGACGTGCTCGAGTTCTCCCCGCACGCGGGCCTGTCGATGACCGCCCCCAAGGACGTGACCGTCGACAGCCTGCGCCCGCAGGTCGACGCCCTGCTGTTCGGCGCGGTCGCGGCCGTCCAGGCGGTGCTGCCCGGCATGCTCGAAGCGCGCTCGGGCACGTTGCTGTTCACCACGGGCGGCGGCGCCGTCAACCCGTACCCGATGCTCGCCGACCTCAACATCGCCCAGGCGGGGCAGCGCAACTGGGCCCTCAACCTGCACAACACCCTCGCGGAAGAAGGCATCCACGTGACCAACGTGGCCATCAACCTCATGATCGGCACCCAGGCCCCCGCAGGCGTCCCCCACCGCGCACCCGACGAGATCGCCCTCGACTACTGGACCCTGCACACGGACCGCGACCGCGCCGAACACCTCATCGGCGCCTGACCGCACCCCGGCAGCACGGGAAGCGGAGAGTTCACGCGCGCTGACTGCTGACCGACACGACCTCGCCCGTGAGATACGACGCGTAGTCGCTGGCCAGAAACACCATCACGTTCGCCACCTCCCACGGCTCCGCCGCGCGCCCGAACGCCTCCCGCTCCGTCAGCTCCGCGAGGAGCTCGTCGGTGGTCACCTTCGCCAGGAACGGGTGCATCGCCAGGCTGGGCGACACCGCGTTGACCCGGATGCCGTGGGAGGCCAGGTCCATCGCCGCGCTCCGGGTCAGCGCCATCACACCGGCCTTCGCCGCCGCGTAGTGCGCCTGGCCCTCCTGGGCGCGCCAGCCGACGACCGAGGCGTTGTTGACGATCACGCCGCGGGTGCCGCGCCGGACCATCCGGCGACCTGCTGCCCGTACACACCGGAACGTCCCGGTGAGGGTGATGTCGAGCACCCGGCTCCACTGCTCGTCGGTCATCTCCAGCACGGAGGCCGTGCCGCCGAGGCCGGCGTTGTTGACCATCACGTCGACGCCCCCGAAGGGTTCGGCGGCGTCGAGCAGCGCGGTGACGTCCTCCTCCCGGGTCACGCCCAGTCGGGCTGCGTCTCGCCGACCACCTCGGCGGCGGCCAGCGCGCAGCGCAGCGCCTGGTGGACGGAGGAGGAGCCGGTGAGCAGCGCGTCG
>NZ_JBFAXR010000240.1:0-5676 GCF_040680895.1 Streptomyces sp. NPDC051940
TCGATCCACGTGTTCTGGTTCGTCGCCGTCTGCGCCGCCGACAAGATCGCGATCTTGCCCTTCCCGCCGATCTGCTCCGCCAGCAACTGCACCTCGGTCCGCCCCAGATCCTCCGCACTCGCCTGCGACACGAACGCGTTACGACAGTCCGCATTGGTGTCCGAGTCGTACGTCACGACCTTGATCCCGTTGCTCATCGCCTGCTTGAGCGCGGTGCACAACGCGCCCGGATCCTGCGCCGAGACCGCCATCGCGTCCACCTGCTGCTGGGTCAGCGTGTTGACGTACGACACCTGACCGGCCGTGTCCGTGGCACTGTTCGGACCCGTCTCCTTGTACGACGACCCCAGCTCCTGCAGCGCCTTCTCACCGCCCTTGTCCGCGGACGTGAAGTACGGGTTGTTGACCTGCTTCGGCAGGAACGCGACCGTCAGGCCCTTCTTCAACTCGGCGTTCGGATCGGCCTTGGCATCGGACTTCTCCGCGGTCGACTCCTTGCTCTTGACGTCGTCCTTGCTGGTGCCGCCGCAGGCGGTGGCACCGAGCGCCAGCGCGGTCGTCGCGGCGAGTACGCCGCAGGCACGGCGGACGGCGGCTCTGGAGCGGAGGGCGGTTCTGGTCATGAGGGTCTGCCTTTCGAATGAAAGGATTCAAGTGGTTTCAACGGAAGCTAGACCCGCGCCAACTCACCCGTCAACAGTGAGACAGCGGGAATCTTCAACAATCCCCACAAGCCCGCCCGCAACCCCTTGACAGCCCCCGATCATCACCCTACCTTGCGGCGTGAATCGATTCACCCAAAAGGGGGACAGACCGCCATGCCACCGCTCCGTGTCGGCCGCCCGACCGTCGAGTACGTCCGGCACCCCCTCGGACTCGACACCGAACGCCCCCGGCTCAGCTGGCCCATCGAGACCGACGCCCCCGGCGTCGTACAGAGCGCCTACCAGGTCCGGGTCGCGACCGGACCCGAGCGTCTCGCCGACCCCGACGTGTGGGACAGCGGGAGGGTCGCGTCGCGGGACTCGGTCCTCGTCCCGTACGCCGGACCCGCGCTCGCTCCGCGCACCCGCTACTGGTGGACGGTCCGCGTCTGGAGCGAGTCCGGTGACGTCTCCGACTTCAGCGCCCCCTCGTGGTGGGAGACGGGGGTCGGCGGGCAGTGGGCCGCCGGCTGGATCGCCGCGCCCCGGGGCCTGACCGGCGCGCCCGCGCTGGACGGGGCCTCGTGGATCTGGCTCCCCGAGGGGGACCCGGCGGCGCCCCACTGTTTCCGGGCCTCCCTCGAGGTGCCCGCCGGCGTCACCCGCGCCCGCCTGGTCGTCACCGCCGGCGCCGGCTTCACCGCCCACGTCAACGGCACGCAGGTCGTGCACGTGGAGGCGAACGGCCCGGCGGAGCACTGGCGCCACCCGGTCCTCCTCGACGTGACCGAGCACCTCGCCACCGGCACGGCCGCGACCCTGGCCGTCGCCGCCACCAGCCCCTCCACCGGCCCCGCCGGTCTGCTCGGCGTCCTGGAACTCACCACCGCCGACGGGGTGCTGAGGATCGCCACCGACGCTTCCTGGAAGGCGCACGACCAGCCGCCCGCCGACGACTGGCAGGCCCCGGGTTACGACGACTCCGCCTGGCCCCCCGCCCAGGTGACGGCCGCCTGGGGCAGGGTGACGCCGTCGTACGCCCCCGCCGCCCAGCTGCGCCACGGGTTCCGCCTCGCCGCAAAGCCCGTCGCCCGCGCCCGGCTCTACAGCACGGCGCTCGGCCTCTACGAGGCACGGCTCAACGGCCGCCGCGTCGGCACCGACGAACTCGCCCCCGGCTGGACCGACTACGACAAGCGGGTGCAGTACCAGACGTACGACGTCACCGAGCTGGTACGCGGCGGCGCCAACGCCCTCGGCGTCACCCTCGCGGCCGGCTGGTACGCGGGCAGCACCGGCTGGTTCGGCCCCCACCGGTACGGGGACGCCCCCGCGCTCCTCGCCCAGCTGGAGGTCACGTACACCGACGGCAGCACCGACCGCGTCCTCAGCAGGCCCGGCTGGCGGGCGGCCGCCGGCCCGGTCACCCACGCCGATCTGATGCAGGGCGAGGCGTACGACGCCCGGCTGGAGACCCCCGGCTGGACGCTGCCGGACTACGACGACTCCGCCTGGGCCGCGGCCGAGGCGGCCACCGGGGCGACCGGCGCGATCGTCGCGCAGGTGGACGGGGCGGTGCGCGTCCAGCAGGAGCTGCCGGCCCGCGCCGTCACCGAACCCTCCCCTGGTGTCTTCGTCTTCGACCTGGGCCAGAACATGGTCGGCAGGGTGCGCCTGAGGGTGTCCGGCGAGGCCGGCACCGTGGTGCGGCTGCGCCACGCCGAGGTGCTGAACCCCGACGGCTCCGTCTGCACCACCAACCTGCGCACGGCCCGGGCCACCGACACGTACACGCTGCGGGGCGGCGGCGAGGAGACGTACGAGCCGCGCTTCACCTTCCACGGCTTCCGCTACGTCGAGGTCACCGGCTTCCCGGGCCGGCCGCCGCTGTCCGCGGTCACCGGCCGGGTGCTGCACACCGACGCCCCCTTCACGTTCGGCTTCGAGACCGACGTGCCGATGCTCGACCAGCTGCACCGCAACATCACCTGGGGCCAGCGCGGCAACCTCCTCTCCGTCCCCACCGACACCCCCGCGCGCGACGAACGCCTCGGCTGGACCGGCGACATCAACGTGTTCGCCCCCACCGCCGCGTACACCATGGAGTCGGCGCGCTTCCTCACCAAGTGGCTGTACGACCTGCGCGACGCCCAGTCGGCGGACGGCGCCTTCCCGGACGTCGCCCCCGACCCCGGTCCGGTGGGCGGGGGCGTCGCCGGCTGGGGCGACGCGGGTGTCACCGTGCCGTGGGCGCTGTACCGGGCGTACGGCGACCTGCGGGTACTGGAGCAGTCCTGGCCGGCGATGCTGCGCTGGCTGGAGTACCTCGAGGCGCACAGCAGCGGCGGACTGCGGCCGGCCGAGGGTTACGGCGACTGGCTGAACGTCGAGGACGAGACGCCGAAGGACGTCGTCGGCACGGCGTACTACGCGCACAGCGCCGACCTCGTCGCCCGTACGGCACGGGCGCTGGGCCGGGACGCCACCCCGTACCGGGCGCTGTTCGAGCGGCTGCGGGACGCCTTCCGCGCGGCGTACGTGACCGACGGCGGGCGGGTGAAGGGCGATACGCAGACGGCCTATGTGCTGGCGCTGTCGATGGATCTGCTGGCGGACGCCGACCGCGCACCGGCCGCCGACCGCCTCGTCGACCTCATCCGCTCCCGCGACTGGCATCTGTCGACCGGCTTCCTCGGCACGCCGCGGCTGCTGCCCGTGCTGACGGCGACGGGCCACACCGACGTCGCCTACCGGCTGCTGCACCGGCGGAGCTTCCCGAGCTGGGGCTACCAGATCGACCGCGGCGCGACGACGATGTGGGAGCGCTGGGACTCCGTCCGGCCGGACGGCGGTTTCCAGGACCCGGACATGAACTCCTTCAACCACTACGCGTACGGCTCCGTCGGCGAGTGGATGTACGCGAACATCGCCGGCATCGCGCCCGGCGCGCCGGGCTTCCGGCGTCTGGTCGTGCGGCCGCGTCCGGGCGGGGAGGTGGGCCGGGCCAGGGCGCGCTTCGACTCGCTGTACGGGCCCGTCACGACGGAGTGGTCGACCGCCGGAGGCGGCTTCCGGCTGGAGGTGTCGCTGCCGCCCAACACCACCGCCGAGGTGTGGGTGCCCGCCGGCCGGGCGTCGGACGTCGCGGCGGACGGGGCCGGGTTCGTCCGGATGGAAGACGGCTGCGCGGTCTACGAGGCGGGCTCCGGGACGCATCGCTTCACCCGCTGACGGAGTTCCTGGTGGACGTGCTGGGCGTGACGGACGTCCAGGTGCCCAGAGATGTAGACCTTTGGCATGTCGTGCGACATCTGTTGCCACCGGCGCGGTTGAACTAGCTTTCCCGGCGGATCTCCCTCTCGTTCCGCATCCCGTAGCCCCGCACCCCGCACTCCGCACGGATAGGACCACCGTGATGTCCCCTGCGCCCTCCCGCCGTTCGCTCCTCGCCGGCAGCGCCGCCGCCCTCTCCGCACCGCTGCTCGCCGACAGCCCGGCCGCCGCGGCCACCACCGGCTCGGACGACGAGTACGTCGTCACCGGAGCGGACGCCGCGGCGGCCGACGGCTGGTCCGTGCTGCGCGGGCACCGCGTCGGCGTGATCAGCAACCCGACCGGTGTGCTGCGCGACACCCGGCACGTGGTCGACTCGATGGCCGCCGCCGGGCACCTCGACATCGCCGGGGTGTTCGGCCCGGAGCACGGTTTCCGGGGCAGCGCCCAGGCCGGGGACGCGGAGCCGGAGACCATCGACCCGCGCACCGGGCTGACGGTGTACGACGCGTACGGCGCCAACGCCACCAAGATGGCGGAGCTGTTCACGAAGGCCGGCGTGGACACGGTCGTCTTCGACATCCAGGACGTGGGCGCGCGCTTCTACACGTACATCTGGACGATGTACAACGCGATGCTGGCCGCCCGCACCGTCGGCGCCCGCTTCCTCGTCCTGGACCGGCCGAACCCGATCGGCCGGCGCGCGGACGGGGCGATGATGACCGCGGCGTACACCTCGGGGGTCGGGCTGAAGCCGATCATCCAGCAGCACGGGATGTCGGTCGGCGAGCTGGCCCGCTACTTCAACGGCGAGCTGCTGCCGCTGGAGGGCACGGGCGGGGAGGTCGAGCTGGACGTGGTGCGGATGCGCGGCTGGAACCCGTACTCCTTCGCGCAGACCTCCGGGCTGCCCTGGGTGCCGCCGTCGCCGAACATGCCGACGGCGGACACGGCGGCGGTGTACGCCGGGACCTGCTACTTCGAGGGCACGAACCTCTCCGAGGGGCGCGGCACCACCCGGCCGTTCGAGTTCGTCGGGGCGCCCTACCTCGACTACCACTACAGCGACCGGCTGAACGAGCTGGGGCTGGCGGGGGTGGAGTTCCGCGAGGCGTACTTCACCCCGACGTTCAACAAGTACGTCAACGTCAACTGCGCGGGCGTACAGGTCCATGTGACGGATCTGCGGCGTTTCCGGCCGATCCTCGCGGCGGTGGCGATGCTGGTGGAGGCCAAGCGGTACGGCGCCTTCGCCTGGCGGCAGGACAGCTGGGACACCGTGCGGCCGTTCTGGATCGACAAGCTGTCGGGTTCGCCGCGGCTGCGGCAGATGATCGACGCGGGTGCGGGCGCGGCGGAGTGCGTCGCGGCGTGGGAGGACGAGGCGGGGGCGTTCGACCGGACGCGGCGGAAGTACCTGCTGTACCGCTGACCGGGCGGGGGCGACCGACCGCGTGCCGGTCACCCCCGCCGTCTGCTACGCGTCCGCCGGCCGCAGCGCGGTGAGGCGCGCGGTCTCCTCCTCCGACAGCCGCAGCGCGCCCGCCGCCATGTTCTGTGCCAGGTGGTCCGGGTCACCCGTGCCCGGGATCGCCAGCACGTGCGGCCCCTGCTGCAGGGTCCAGGCGAGCCGGACCTCTGCGACCGAGGCGTCGTGCGCGCGGGTGCAGCGTTTCGGCCGCTGGCCGTCGCCGGTGATGGAGGAGGTCGGCCGGGCGCTGGCGGCGCAGTCGGCGGCGGGTGTGCCGCTGGTGGTGAT
>NZ_JBFAXR010000241.1:0-5634 GCF_040680895.1 Streptomyces sp. NPDC051940
AAGCCCCGCGCCGACGGCGCGGGGCGGCGCCGGCCGCGGGGCGCGTACCGGCACCCCCACGCAGGGGGCGGGGTGCGTACCGGCACCCCCACGAGGCGGGCGCCGCCGCGTGCGTCAGCGAAGGCGTCGCGCCCCCGGCCCCGGCACCGCCGCGAACGTGCGCGGTGCGCGGTACGACGCCGACGCGAACGCCTTCTCCACCGCGACGCGGATCGCGTCCGCCTCCGACGCCTCCGCGAGCACGATCGCCGAGCCCCCGAAGCCGCCGCCCGTCATCCGCGCCCCCAGCGCGCCCGCCGCGACGGCCGAGGACACCACGAGGTCCAGCTCGGGACACGACACCGTGAAGTCGTCCCGCAGGGACTCGTGGCCCGCCACCAGCACCGGCCCGATCTCCCGCGTACGCCCCGCGTCGAGCAGCGTGATGACCTCCTCGACCCGCCGGTCCTCGGTCACGACGTGCCGGACGAGGCCCCGGATCACCGGGTCGTCGATCCGCGCGAGCGCGGAGGGGAGGGAGCCGAAGGGCACGTCCCGCAGGGCCCGTACGCCGAGGATCCGCGCGCCCTCCTCGCAGCCCGCCCGGCGCTTGGCGTACTCGCCGTCCCCCAGCGCGTGCTTGACCTGTGTGTCGACGACGAGCAGGGAGAGCCCCTCGGCCGCCAGGTCGAAGGGCACCTGGCGTGCGGTGAGGTCACGCGTGTCGAGGTACAGCGCGTGGCCCTCCGTACAGCACGCGGACGCCGTCTGGTCCATGATCCCGGAGGGGACGCCGACGAAGTCGTTCTCCGCCTTCTGGCACCAGGAGGCCAGCTGCTGCGCCGACTGGCCCAGCCCGTACAGGTCGTTGAGCAGCAGGGCCGTGGAGACCTCCAGCGCCGCCGAGGAGGAGAGGCCCGCGCCCGTCGGGACGTCGCTGTCGTAGTGGATGTCCGCGCCGCCCGCGTCCAGCCCGCCGCGCCGCAGCGCCCACAGCACGCCCGCCGGGTACGCGGCCCAGCCGCCGCGGTCGCCTCCCACGGTCACGGGGTCGAGGTCCGCGATCCGCAGCTCCACCACGCCCGTCGGGGCGTCGCCGGAGTGGATCCGCAGCACGCCGTCGTCGCGGCGCCGGGCCGCGGCCACGGTGGAGTGCGGGAGTGCCAGCGGCATCACGAAGCCGTCGTTGTAGTCGGTGTGTTCGCCGATCAGGTTGACCCGGCCGGGCGCCGCCCACACGCCGTCCGGCTCCCCGCCGTACAGCTGGCGGAAGGCCGCCGCCGTGGCTCCCGCGTCGATCGAAGCGCTCACTTCTCCCCCTGCATCGTCTGCGCGAACTCCCACGCGTCCGACACGATCCCGGCCAGGTCCGTCCGGCTCGGGCGCCAGCCCAGCCTGTCCTTCGCCGCCTGCGCGGACGCCACAAGCACCGCCGGGTCCCCGCCGCGCCGCGGCGCGACGATCTCGGGGACGGGGTGGCCGGTGACCTTGCGGACGGTCTCGACGACCTCGCGGACGGAGAAGCCGTTGCCGTTGCCGAGGTTGCAGATCAGGTGCTCGCCCGGCTTCGTCGCGTCCAGGGCGAGGAGATGGGCCTCGGCGAGGTCCGCGACGTGGATGTAGTCGCGTACGCAGGTGCCGTCCGGGGTCGGGTAGTCGTCGCCGTAGACCGAGATCGAGTCCCGCTTGCCCAGCGCCACCTGGAGGACCAGGGGGATGAGGTGCGACTCGGGGTCGTGCCGTTCGCCGTATGCGCCATACGCGCCCGCCACGTTGAAGTACCGCAGCGACGCCGCCGCCAGCCCGTGCGCCGCGCACTCGCTGGTGATCATGTGGTCGACGGCCAGCTTCGTCGCGCCGTACGGGTTGGTCGGCGCGGTGACCGCCGCCTCCGTGATGGGCACGGACGCGGGTTCGCCGTACGTGGCGGCCGTGGAGGAGAAGACGAGCTTGCGCACGCCGGCCTCGCGCATGGCCGCGAGCAGCTCGATCGTGCCGCCGACGTTGTTGCGCCAGTACTTCTCCGGGTTGACGACGGACTCGCCGACCTGGGAGGAGGCGGCGAAGTGCAGCACGCCGTCGTACGAGGAGTCGAGGCACTGCGCGGCGTCCTGGATGCGGCCCTCGATGAACGACGCGCCCTCGGGCACCCCGGCGCGGAAGCCGGTGGAGAGGTCGTCGAGCACGACCACCTCGTGCCCCGCCTCGAGCAGATGGGCCGCGCAGACGCCGCCCACATAGCCGGCGCCGCCTGTCACGAGATACTTCATTCCGATGCCACCTCTCGCAGCCGCTCCGCCGCCTGCTCCGGCGGCACGTCGTTGATGAACACATCCATCGCCGACTCCGAGCCTGCCAGATACTTCAGCTTGCCCGGTGTCCGCCGGATGGTGAAAAGCTCCAGGTGGAGTGCGAAGTCCGCGCGCCGCTCCGCCCGTACGGGCGACTGGTGCCAGGCCGCGATGTACGGCGTGGGCGGCTCCCCCGGGCCGAAGATCCGGTCGAAGCGCCGCAGCAGCTCCAGATAGACGGCCGGGAACTCCGCGCGCGCCTTGTCGTCCAGCTCCGTCAGGTCCGGCACCCGGCGCCTGGGGTAGAGGTGCACCTCGTACGGCCAGTGCGCGGCGTGCGGGACGAACGCCGTCCAGTGCTCGGTGTCCAGCACGATCCGCGAGCCGTCGGCGAGTTCGGCGGTGACGAGGTCGTCGAAGAGGTTGCCGTCCCCGTCGTACGCCTGGAGCGACGCCAGCATCCGGGCGGTACGCGGGGTGGTGAACGGATAGGCGTAGATCTGGCCGTGCGGGTGGCCGAGGGTGACGCCGATCTCCTTGCCGCGGTTCTCGAAGCAGAAGACCTGCTCGACGCCGGGCAGCCGGCCGAGCTCCGCGGTGCGGTCCGTCCACGCCTGGAGCACCAGCGCGGCCTGGTCCTCGGTGAGGTCGGCGAAGGACTTGTCGTGGTCGGGGGTGAAGCAGACCACCTCGCAGCGCCCCGCCCCCGGCATCCGGGGGAAGAGCGCTTCGCCGGCGACGGGGCCGGGTCCGCCGGTGAGGGAGGGGAAGCGGTTCTCGAAGGCGACGACCTCGTAGTCGTCGTCCGGGATCTCGCTGAGGCGGCCGTCGCGGGAGGGGCACAG
This sequence comes from Streptomyces sp. NPDC051940, assembly GCF_040680895.1. NCBI lineage: Bacteria > Bacillati > Actinomycetota > Actinomycetes > Kitasatosporales > Streptomycetaceae > Streptomyces > Streptomyces sp. NPDC051940. Next base: position 3,116 of record NZ_JBFAXR010000241.1, read on the forward strand.
GGGGCACTCGTCGGCCGGCGGGTGGTAGGTGCGGCCCTGCCGGTGCGAGGCGACGACCACCCATTCGGAGAGCAGCGGGTCGAAGCGTGCCTCGGAGGCGGTGTGCGTCGCCTCCAGGGGCCGCGTGTCCACGGCGTCGCGGACCGTCCCGTCGGCGGAGTCGAAATAGATCAGTTCGCGGCCGTCGGCGAGCCGCGTCGGGGTCTTCTTCACGGAAGCCTCTCCCCATAAACCAAACAGAGCCGAACACAATGAACCACAAGCGAACAGCTGCGTCAACGGATGGCCCCATTACTCCACATGAGGGCAAATGCCTAATATCGGACATCTCATGGTGCATGCTGCGGCCATGAACCACCTCGCCGAAGGCCTGCGGCTCCCGGTCAACGGGGTCGACTACCTGATCCTGATCATCTATTTCCTGGTCGTGCTCGGCATCGGGTTCATGGCCCGCCGCAGCGTCCGGACCAGCCTGGACTTCTTCCTGTCCGGGCGCTCACTGCCCGCCTGGATCACGGGTCTTGCCTTCATCGCCGCCAACCTCGGCGCGACCGAGATCCTCGGCATGGCGGCCAACGGCGCCCAGTACGGCCTGTACACGGTGAACTGGTACTGGATCGGCGCCATCCCGGCCATGGTCTTCCTCGGCCTGGTGATGATGCCCTTCTACTACGGCTCCAAGGTCCGCTCGGTTCCGGAGTTCCTGCTGCACCGCTTCGGCCCGCCCGCGCACCTGCTCAGCTCGATCATCTTCGCGGTCTCCGCGGTGCTGATCGCGGGCGTCAACCTCTACGCGATGGCGATCGTGCTGGAGGCCCTGCTGGGCTGGCCGCAGTGGGTGGCCATCGTGATCGCCGGCCTCTTCGTGCTCGCGTACATCACCCTCGGCGGTCTCTCCTCGGCGATCTACAACGAGGTGATGCAGTTCTTCGTCATCCTCGCCGCGCTCATCCCGCTCACCATCCTCGGCCTCAAGCGCGTCGGCGGCTGGAGCGGTCTGAGCGACAGCCTCACCGCCAGCCACGGCGACGACTTCCTCACCGCGTTCGGCGGCACCGGCATCGGCGAGTCGAACCCGCTGGGCGCCAACTGGCTGACCATCGTGCTCGGGCTCGGCTTCGTGATGTCCTTCGGCTACTGGACCACCAACTTCGCCGAGGTGCAGCGCGCCCTGTCCGCCAAGAACCTCTCAGCCGCCCAGCGCACCCCGCTGATCGCCGCGTACCCGAAGATCCTGATCCCCGCGATCGTCGTCGTACCCGGCCTCATCGCCCTGGTCATGGAGCCCTCCATCGGCCAGGAGGGCAGCGACCTGCAGTACAACGACGCGATCCCGGTGCTGATGCGCGACCTGCTGCCGAACGGCGTGCTCGGCATCGCGGTGACCGGTCTGCTCGCGGCGTTCATGGCCGGCATGGCGGCGAACGTCTCGTCGTTCAACGTGGTCTTCACCAACGACATCTGGCGGCCCTACCTCAGGCCCGGCCGGAGCGACGAGCACTACCTCGCGGTCGGCCGCGTGATCACGGCCGTCGGCGTGGTGGCGGGCATGGGGACGGCGTTCATCGCCTCCACCTTCAGCAACATCATGAACTACCTCCAGACCCTGTTCTCCTTCTTCAACGTGCCGCTGTTCTGCGTCTTCATCATCGGCATGTTCTGGAAGCGGATGACGGGCGCGGCGGGCTTCTGGGGGCTGCTGGTCGGCACGGTGGCCGCGATGCTCAACTACTTCCTCTTCTACAAGCAGGACATCATCGACATCCCCAGCGACCAGGGCGCCAACTTCGTCTCGTCGATCGTCGCGTTCGTCGCGGGCGCCGTCGTCATCGGGGTCGTGTCGGTGTTCACCCGGCCCAAGCCGGTCAGCGAACTGCAGGGCCTGGTGTACGGGACCACCTCGCCCGGTATGGCCGAGCCCCCGGCGCACGGCGACGACGCCTGGTACCGCCGGCCGGCGCTGCTCGGCTGGGGCGCGATCATCCTGGCGGCGCTGTGCTACGTGCCGTTCTTCTCCTGACCCCGGGCCCGCGTCCCCCCCTGCCCCCGGGCCCGCAGACCAACTCTCGCTAGGGAGCGAACGACATGAGCAACGAGGAACCCCAGCCGCCGCACCACATGACCGAGCCGGAGGCCCTCGCCCACGAGGTCGAGGAGCTGGAGGCGAAGTCCGCCTCGGCGGCCCGCCTCTTCGACATCCGCCTCATCATCGGCAGCCTGTTCGTGGTCTACGGGATCATCGTCACCGCGACGGGGATCAACCCCTCCGACGAGGAGCTGGAGAAGGCCCAGGACATCAACATCAACCTGTGGACCGGGCTGTCCATGCTGCTCCTGGGCCTGCTGTTCCTGCTCTGGCAGTGGCTGCGCCCGGTGGTCCCGCCGTCGGCGGAGGAGATCGCCGCGGCGATGGACCGGCCGGACGCCCACTAGCGCCTCCGGCGGGTGGGGCGCCGGGAAGGGTCTGGGGCGCCACGGCGTACGAACCCGTCTCCTGGGAGCGCGCCTTCGACCTGATC